>JAJPKG010000112.1 GCA_021323815.1 Pseudomonadota bacterium | reverse complement strand
TTCCGTGCCGACGGGAACATGCTAGCCGCCCCACTCCCGGCCCCCTCCCTATCCTGCGGATGGAGAGGGGGTGATTTTTTGGGAAGAGATCAGCGTCGATCGACGCAATTCATGTAGCCGAACGATCCCCTCGTTCCCGCTTTGCTGAGGAGGGAGCAGGGGGTGTGGCCTATGAGACGATGGTCCCTCCTTTGTCTCCTATCCCTTGCCTCAGCCGGTCATGTATGGTAGACTAGACGCGCTTTCAAGACAATCGCAGCAGCGGGGAGGCTGATGGAACGTGGGATATCAAGACGAGCAGCGGAAGAATTTTATCAAACCCCCCATGAGCCTTCCTTCCAGCCGGTCGCCCCGGCGCAACACGCCACCTCCATCGCCGTCTTCCACCGCCAGCGAAAGGCGCGATCTGCGCGACGAGAGCGTTGAGTTGCCCCCCGCTCGCCCGAAGGTGACGGGGCGCGGCGGCCAGTTCCGCCCTCTGCCGCGTTTCGGCCTGCGTCGTGACGCGTCGCGCGACGACCTGCCGGTGGGCGAGCCATCTGAGGAGATCGATGCCGAGTGGGAAGATCGCTTCGAGGCGCGTCATGCCCCTCGCGACAGCCGCAAGCGCAGCGGTCAGCGCGATGATGGCCGTGCCGGCGACCGCAGCTATGCCGATGACGCCTGGCAATCACGCGGGCAAGCGGCATATGACGACGGCTGGGATGATGACCGCTCCGACTATGCCCCCGCTCCGCAGCGCGATCCCTGGCGGCGCGACTGGGCGCAATGGACTTCGATGGATCTCCAGGTGGATGACATCCTGGATTACCCCGGCGATGAGTTCGATGGAGGATGGAGCCGCGATGCCTGGGGCGGCGAGCCGAATCCGTATACGCTGGCCTCGGTGGCGCTGCACGTGGAATTGCCCCCGCCGCCGGGCAAGGGCCGCGCCGCCAAACCGGCCTTGCAGCAATTCATCTATTGGGCGCAGAAGGGGTTCAAGAAAAGCGCCAGGCCAACCAAGAAAGCTATGCGCGTCCTCACCATCATGTCGGTGTTGTTCGTCATGCTGATGACCACCATCGGCACGGGTCTCACCGGGCTGGTGGATTATCTTTCCATCAAGGGGCTGGCGAGCGATGCCGTCAGCTCGCTCTCGCACCTGGGCGACGACCTGGGCTTGGGCAAGCACAAAAACAACCTGAGCGACGCCGAACGGTCTGCCGCCGCCAACGCCGATGTCAGCCGCGCCCTGAACGACATGGAGCAACTGCACGACCGCCTGGCGCACCCTGATTTCATTTTGTCGATGGCCGGCAGAATCGGCAAGGTGCGCGAGATGTTGCAAAGCGGTCTGGTGCTCAGCCAGGTGGGCATCGAGGGGATCACGATGATCCAGACGCTGCTGCCGACCCTGGTGAGCCTGGCCAAAGTCATCAGCACCTCGCCCATTTCCACCGACGCCACCACGCAGGATAATACCCAACTGCTCTATGACAGCGACATCCAGAAGATCATCAGTAACATCGAGCAGATCAAGCCGATGCTGGATTCGATGATTGCCACCTTGCAGGCGACGCCTCCGCAGACGCTGGTGGCCGCGCTCAACAGCAAGCAACAGAGCGAGATCTTGCCGCTGCTGCAAGGGCTGCCTTATCTCAAGCAATCGCTGCCCATCCTGCAAGAATTCCTGAGCCTGAAAAGCGCCGGCACGCTGCTGGGCATCGATCACGGTCCCATCGCTTATCTGCTGATGACGCTGGACAACGCCGAGATCCGCCCCGTCGGCGGCTTCCAGGGGCAATATGCCCTCATCGGCGTTAACGGTGGCCGCATCAGCCACATCGCCCTTCAAGATACCTACCATTATCTGGAACCGCTGCAATATTCCGGCCCAGGTGGGCAAAAGTACTGGGAATATGATAATCTGACCATTGGCCCGGAAGCATGGTATGGTCTTCTTAATCTCGGCTGGGCCATGCGCAACTCCGGCCTGTCGCCGGATTTCCCGCAGTCAGCGCGCTATGCCTTGTGGTATCTGCACAACGAAGAGACCTGCGTCTTTGACAATCCCAATCAGGTTGCCGGGCAGAACGGCATCTATTGCAGCCCGCCATGCCCGGTTGGGGCGAGTACCGATAATGGTGTGTATAAATGCATGCCGGGTGGCGACCGTTTGCCCATTGTCGATGCCAAAGGGCAAGTGCAGGGATTCGAGCAAGATCGCGTGCCAATGGCCGGCGTGATCATGATTCAATCGAATATCATCGCGCAATTGCTGCAAATCACCGGTCCGTTGAAGATAGGCTGCCCTTATTACACGACGGTTGATGCGACCACTCTGGAACAAAAGATTCACTTCTATCAAGAGACCTATCGTGGCAAGCATATCAGCGAGACAAAATGCCCAACGCAGATCTCTGATTCGACCAAGCGGTTTACCGGCTTGCTGACCCAGGTGTTGCAGCAAAAACTGAAAGATATGCCGAAGGGCAAGTTGCTGCAATTCATTGGCGACATCGTGCAAGACCTGCACAACAAAGAGATTCAGATCTTCTTCACCGATCCGGTGCATCCCGGCAACATCGGGCCAAGCGCCTTTGCCAACGGCTATAATCCCAACACCACCTATCCAGCCGATCCTTATGCCGAAGGGTTCCTGCGCAAATATCAGATTTCCAGCGAACTCTATCAGGGCAACGACGATTCACTGGCCTTGAACCGCGCGGACGACGTTGGCTGGAAATTCGAGCCGTTCGTCAAGGTGAAGCTGATCGATCACATCAAAATCGATGCACAGGGGAATGCCATTCATTCATTCCAAACGGAATATGACATCAACGTGCCACCTATCAAGTTCTTTCCCAAACCGGGCATGAACCTATCAAATGACAATCCTCTTGTGCAGAACGCCGTGTATAACGTTGTCTATAATGCAGCGTTTCAACGCCTCTATCAAGAAGTATGGCGTGTTTATATGAGCGGTCGCGCTTCTCCGCAGGTCAGTTCTGGTCAATATGTTGTTCCGTCCACCAGCGGGGGTGAAGATGTCCCCAATCGCTCCTATGTCTGGGGCTATTTCGAATATCAGTGGAATTTTGACAGCCAGACGAACCAGATCGATTGGAGTCCGGTGAGCGGCTTTCCCCCTCCGGCATTGAGTTGGGTTGTTCCCAACGCCGTCGAGCATGGCCGTTACATCATCCACGTGCAGCCACAATCCGGCGTGAACACCAGTGCGGAGATTGATATTACGTTGCCCAACGGCAAGACGTGTAATGAGATGAATGGCGCGCTGCCGCAAAACCGAGTCTTCGCAGTCAATGTGAGCGCGGGGACGTGCTAGCGCCCCCCAAACACCTTGCGCAGCGCCGATCGCGCCGCATGATAGCCGCACATGCCGTGCACGCCTCCGCCGGGTGGGGTGGATGACGAGCAGAGAAACAGATTGCGCAGCGGTGTAGCATAGGGATCGATCTGCGCGGTGGGGCGGGTGAACAGTTGGGTGAGATCCTGCGCGCCGCCGTTGATGTCGCCGCCGATGTAATTGGGATTATACGCCTGCATCTCCATTGCGTTCATGGTGTGGCGGGCCAGCACGCGCTGGGTGAAGCCGGGGGCGAAACGCTCGATCTGCGCTTCGATGCGCGCCGTCATGTCTTCGGTTGAGCCATTGGGGACGTGGCAATAGGCCCACAGGGTGTGCTGACCTTGTGGCGCGCGGGTGGGATCGAAGAGGCTCTGCTGTGCCACCAGCACAAACGGTCGCGGGGATATCTCGCCTCGCCAGGCGGCGCGCTCGCTGGCGGCGATCTCTTCCAGCGTGCCGCCCAGGTGAACCGTGCCGGCGGTGGCGCATGCCTCGGCGCGCCAGGGAACGGGACCAGCAAGGGCGTAATCGATCTTGAAGACGCCGGGACCATACCGATAGCGCGCCAGGCGGTGGCAATAATCATCAGGCAGGTGACGCCGGGCGATGGCGATGAGTTGGCGCGGCGTCACGTCGCAGAGGATCGCCTGCGCCGGGGGCAGATCGTCCAGCGAGGCGACGGGCGTGCCTGTGATGATCTCGCCGCCCAGCGAGCGCAGATAACCAATCATGGCTGCGGCGATGGCTTGCGAGCCGCCACGCGGCAGGGGCCAGCCGAGGGTGTGACCAAACAGCGCCAGCACCAGCCCAAAGGCAGAGGATGCCGGCTGGCTGAGCGGCAATATGGAATGCGCGGCCATGCCGGCGAAAAAGCCACGCGCGCACTCCTCACGAAACACCAGGCGCGCCAGCAGATCTGCCGGGGCGAGAGCGGGCAGG
>JAJPKG010000106.1 GCA_021323815.1 Pseudomonadota bacterium | reverse complement strand
ATTCCGCTGCGATTTTCTCGATTGGTTGCGCGTTGCGCACATCGCCGTTCAAGATCGTCAGCACCGCGCTGCCAACAAAGACCACGCCGAACGCCAGGATGGTGATGGTGGTGTCGAACTCTTTCAGCAGAATGCCCGCCAGCGCGCCGCCCAGCGGCTGAAAGCCAAAGGCCAGCAGGCGAAACGCGCTGTTCACCCGGCCTTGCAGCCGGTCGGGGATGAGCGCGGAGCGATAGCTGAACTGCACCACGTTGTAGATCGGCCCCATCAGGAAAATCACGGCACCAATGGCACCCAGCACATAGATGTTTGGTGCCAGCAATTGCAGCGGCCAGGCAATGGCCTGGACGACCACTGTGGCGATGATCACCGCGCCGAAGCTGAAACGCCGCTGGACGCTCGCGCCGAGCGCCGCGCCGATGATGCCGCCGACCGATGCGATTGCGCCGATGAGGCCGATCTGGAACGGCGTCGCGCCCATGTGTTGCGCCAGCACAATAATGATCAGGAACGCGCCGCCAAAGACGAAATTCGCGCTGCCCGTCAGGAACGCCATGTAGCGGATCAGGCGCTGGTGCCACAGCCATGACAACCCTTCGCGGATCTCCACGCCCAGCCGTCGTCGCTCGCCGCTGCGCTCGCCCTGGAAGCGCGTTTTGATGAAAGCCAGCGAGATCACCGAGACAACATATGAGACGGCATCTCCGACGAACGGGAGCATCTGGCTGATGCCATAGATCGCGCCGCCCAACGGCTGGCTGATCAAGAGCGAAATGCCATCCGTCGCCTGGTTTTGGCCGGTGGCGGCGGGCAGTTGTGCTTTCGGCACCACGCGCGGCAAACATGCGGCCTCAGCGATATTGAAGAATACGAAGAGCGTGCCTTCCACCGCCGCGACACCATACAATTGCGCCACCGTCAGATAGCCCAGCGCCCACGCGACGGGAATGCTCCCCAACGCCAGCGCACGGCCCGTGTCGCAGAGGATCATCACCAGCTTGCGGTTCCAGCGATCAATGAGCGCGCCCGCCGGCAAGCTGAAGATCAGGTATGGCAAGGAGCGCAGCGCCAGCGCATACCCCGCCTGGGACGGATCGTGCGTGATGGCCAGAATGAGCAGCGGAAAGGCGATGCCTGAGACGCCGCTGCCGACTGCCGAGATGGTTTGCCCGCTCCACAGCAACATATAGTCGCGGTTCAGCCACAGCGGGCGCAGTTTTGCCGGTGGTGGCGGGGCGAGTGATGTCCCGGAAGGCATCACCTCTTGCGCGGTATCCATGATCATTCTCCCTCAGATTCAGCGGGCACTTGCAGATAGCGTGGGGCCAGAAAGACGATGCCCGCCATGCCATAGACGCGCCCTTCCGGCGCCGGGGGATCTTGCGCGAATTCGCTGATGAGGTCATGCAGGCGCTCGGCAAACTCCCTGGCGCGCTCCTCGGTCATTCGCGTGTGGGGAAAACCGCTGCCAAGCACCACATCTTCGTTACCGTCTGCCAGCACGTCGATGAGTTCTTCGCGCATGCGAGTCATGCCGTCTAACGCGAAGGACATGAGGTTATCGCCGTCTTCAGGACGCTCGAATAAAAACAGGCGCGCGGTGCGCGTGTAATACTTGGCGACGATGCCGCGCACCAGGCGGCGCGCCACCACCTGCGCCAGTCCCGCTGCTTCCAGCGCTTGCAGGTGATGCCCCGCCGTGCCTGGCGCAATGCCCAGGTGAGCGGCCAGTTGTTTTGCCGTCATCGGCTGATGCTTGATGAGCGTGAGAATCTTCTCCCGCGTGGGATCACCCAGCGCTTTATATTGCTGTGCGGTGTTGACGAGCAGTGTCGGCGGCAAATCCGGCATCACCACCGGCACACCCTCCGGCAGCAAGGGGGCTTCATCGCCGGTGGAAGAGACATTACCCATCGTCACTCTCCATACGGCCAGAATGTAATGTGCGACAAAAGCCGTATGTGAGATACATACCATACATATGCCGGTGATGTCAATATGTCGTGGGAAAAGTCGCTATTTTCCCGCGTCGTGCATCGCCGCATAGTGGGCATAGGCGGCGATCTGGGCTTCACGCATAGCGGCATCCCAGCCGAGATGGCGTCCCAGGCGCTCAGCGACATACGGCGCGGCGCTGATGCCGTGATCCACCGCTTCGATGCCCAGGCGCAGGCGGCGTTCCAGCACATCCGTCACCGTCAGGGCCAGTTCGGCCAGCACGGCATAGTCCACCTCGGCGCGGATGGCCGGCAGATCGGGTGCGAGCGGCGCGGCGAGCGAGGAGTCAGCGGCGACGAGATCCAACACCGCATGCGCCAGCGCGCCATAGCTCCCCGCCAGGTGCGCCGCCGTCGCCGCGCTCAATCCCAGTTGCCCGGCGCGGGCGCGAAGGGCTTCTTCGGCTGCCGGCCAGTCTTCGGCACCGGCAAGCGGCCATTCTTCGGTGGCGCAGGGCGTGTGCCGCCCCGCGCGTTCGTCGATGCGGTCTACCACCTCTTGCGCCATGCTGCGATAGGTTGTCAGCTTGCCGCCGGAGATGCTGATCAATCCCGCCGCGTTTTCCACGATGGCATGGCTGCGCGAAAGTCGCGCCGGGGTGCGCGAATGGCGCAGCCGCAGCAGCGGGCGATAGCCGGCATACGTGCTGACGATCTGCTCGCGCGTGACGGGCCGCGTCACCGAGCGGTTGAGGTGTGACAGCAGATAATCGACATCGGCGGCATCGGCACGGGGATGGTCGAGATCGCCGGAGCCGGTGTCGGTGGTGCCGACGAGGACGCGCGAGCGCCAGGGCACCAGGAAGATGATGCGCCCGTCGTCGGTTTCCGGCAGCACAACGGCGTCGTCGCCCATCGCCAGATCTTCGCGCCGCAGAACGAGATGCACGCCTTTGCTCGGCTGGATATCCAATTGCGGCGTCTCGCCGCTCAGCGCTTCCACCGTCTCGGCAAAAACGCCCGTCGCGTTGACGATGTGCCGTGCGGGGATGATCATCTCACGCCCGCCATCCTGCGGCCCCGTCAGCTGCACCTGCGCCGCGCTCAGTTGCCCGTCCGCGTCGCGCTCGAAGCCCACCACCTGCGCGTAATTCGCCAGTCGCGCGCCCACCATCACGGCGGAACGCAGAATGGCGATAACCAGGCGCGTGTCATCGGTCTGCCCGTCGGCATACAGAAAGCCCTGCGTCAGATCATCAGGACGTAGGCAGGGGGCGCGCTGCAATACCTCCTCGCGTGACAGGCGATGATGGCGTTCCACGTTCTGGCTGCCGGCCAGCAGATCATACATGCTCAGGCCCAGATCGAGGAGCATTCCCAGACCCAAGCCACCGGGAGGCGCAATGGGCAATCCCACCGGCTGGCGCGACGTGCTATAGAGCGGCAGCACAAACTCCAGCGGATGCACCAGATGCGGCGCGTTCTTCAGCAACCGCCCGCGCTCCACCAGCGCCTCATGCACCAGCGGCACATCCCCCTGCGGCAGATAGCGAATGCCGCCGTGCACCAGTTTGGTGGACCAACTGCTGGTGCCACTGGCGAAATCGTTCTTTTCCACCAGCCCCACGCGATAGCCCCGCGTCACCGCATCCAACGCGATCCCCGCGCCGGTGATGCCACCACCGATCACCAGCACATCTACACCTTCGCGCTCCATCGCTTCCAGGTCCGCCAGCCGTTGTTCCGCTGTCATCGCTTGCATGGCATTTCTCCCAGCATGTTCTGCTTATTTACCTTCTTTCCTTCTTCCTGAAAGATAACGCAGCGCACGCTGAGCGGCGGATTCGTTCCATTGGCGATCATGGCGCTCAGCGTGGTGGAATTGCGGTGCAATGGATGCAGGCCGGTGATGGTACCATCGTCTTCCACGCCAACGAAGATCTCGCCACCCTCAGTATTTGCCAGGCAAACCACTGTTGCCGGCAGATCATCATCCGGCAGGCGCTTTACGTCGCTTTTGAACTCGATTTGCAAGTTTTCGTGGAGTGGAATAGTGCGCATGGCATGCCCTCGCATGATAGTCCCTTTGCCTCATTGTACCAAGAAAGACAATGGGATATCAGATAGTACTCAACCAGCTTGGCCACCTGCAAGGCGCAGCCAAAGAAACTCGACATCCCATGCGACAACGTAGCTGTCAACCCAGTCATCGAATGGAATTGGCCGCGATAACTGCCGCTGGGTATATGCTATGATGTGACTGTCAACACGCCATACATTGTCAGTTTCCCTCAGGCATTGTGAAAGGATCGTCGCCATGTCCGCTGAGATCGCGCAAGAGGTTGAACATCAGACCATCGCCACCAACGGCATGAACCTGCACGTGGCCCAGGCGGGGCCGGTGGCGGGACCGGTGGTGATCTTGCTGCACGGCTTTCCCGAACCCTGGTTCGGCTGGGAAGGCGTGATGCGGTTGCTGGCCGGGCGCGGCTTTCGCGTGTGGGTGCCGGATCAGCGGGGCTATAATCTCAGCGACAAACCTGCCGGCGTCGGCGCGTATCAGATCGATCTCCTGGCGCGCGACATCGTTGGGTTAATCGACGCGACGGGGCGCGAGCGGGCATACGTTGCCGGCCATGATTGGGGCGCTGCTGTTGCCTGGTGGCTGGCGCTACGCTACCCTGAGCGCGTGCAGAAATTGGGTATCCTCAACGTGCCGCATCCGCAGATCTTCCTGCGCCACTTGCTCAGCAGCCCACAACAGTTACGCAAAAGCTGGTATATGTTCTTCTTCCAGATCCCCGGCCTGCCGGAACGCCTCATGCGCCGCGATGAATGGTCGCTCGGCGCGCGGTCGCTGATCGGCAGCAGCCGCCCCGGCACTTTCACCGTTGCAGATCTCCAGCGTTATCGCGCGGCGTGGGCGCAACCCGGCGCGATAACCGGCATGCTCAACTGGTATCGCGCCGCCTTCCAGCGCCCGCCCAGGATTCCCGCTGATCCGCGCATTCACGTGCCAACCCTGATGCTGTGGGGCGCGCAAGACCGCTTTCTTGATGCCGTCATGGCTCCAGCCAGCGTGGATCTCTGCGACGACGGGCGGCTGATCATGTTTCCCGACGCGACGCACTGGATTCAGCATGAAGAAGTCGAGCGGGTGAGCGAGTTGCTGGCGGAGTTTTTCGGCCCCATCCCCTAACCCCTCCTTAGCAGAGCCGGAGCATGGGAATGCAACAGATGGGACGAGAAAGCGAGGGCGCTATGGCAGGCGAGGCGAAACGGCCCACGGATCGACAGCGGCTGGGTGCGCGTGGCGAGCAAATGGCCGCTGATGCGCTGAAGCGGGCGGGCTATCGCATTCTCACGCCCGATGCGCGCCAAAAGAGCGGGCAAATCGACCTCATCGCCGAAGAAGGCGGCGATATTGTCTTCATCGAGGTCAAGACGCGCCGCTCCACGGCCTATGGCCTCCCCGCCGAGGCCGTCCATGCAGCGAAGCAGCGCCACCTCATTGCCGCCGCGCAGGAATATCTGGAAGCCAACAATCAGCTTGATCGCTCCTGGCGAATTGATGTGGTGAGTATTCTTCTCACACAAGGACCGCCCCGTCTCGAGATCATCAAACACGCGGTGGAAGGGTGATCATCGATCCTTCCGTTCGCTCAATCCCTCGATATAGAGGTGGCGCAAGCCCTGCAAGATGCGCTCATGTGTGTAGCCGCGCCCCAGGTGATAGAAATGCAGCAGCATAGGATTCAGCGCGTTGAGGATGGTGTCGGCGGTGAAGGAGATGTCTAATGGCGCGATGTCGCCACGCGTGACGGCTTCCCCCAGCAGATCGCCCACCAGCGCGTGCATCCAATCCAGCCATTGTTCTTGGCCGGGGGGCGGCTCAGCAGGATCACACGACATATCGCATGTGCCATTGCGAAACTCGGTGAGCGCGATCTCCTCCAAAAGAGCCGCGCCGTCCAGCACGAAGCGCAGCAACCGTTCCAGCACGCCCGCCAACCGCTCCATCGGCGGCAGAATGGCTCCATCGCTCGCCAGCCAGGAATGCACCTCTTTCGCGAAGGTTTCATGCTGCGCGTGAGCCAGCGCTTTGCATAGTTCGCCTTTGTTGGCATAGCGGCGATAGAGCGTCCCTTGTCCCACGCCGGCAGCCTGGGCGATCTGGTGCATGCTGACCTGACTTACCCCATGCATGGCGAACAGGCGCTGCGCGGCGGCAAGAATGCGTTGGCGATGCGCGGCGGCATCACGCCGCTCACGCCGCTGAGCTGGGGATGAGATGGAGCGAGGTTCAGGTGTATCTTGTACCATAGGTGAACCAAACTCCCCTTGACAAAGTGGACAGATGTCCGCTATAATCGGACAGGTGTCCATTTACAGGGTAGCACAATGGCGCGCTGCCGTCAAGCAACGCCGCGATCAGAAGAGAAAGGTGCGGCGCATGGGCGCAACACCAATGCGAGAGGATCGATTATCATGAAGAGTGAACCGGCAATCTTGGCGGAAGGATTACAGAAACGCTACGGCCAAACCCAGGCGTTGGCGGGGCTGGATCTGCGTGCCGAGGCGGGGACGGTGCTGGGCGTGTTGGGTCCGAATGGGGCGGGCAAAACGACAGCGGTGCGCATTTTGACCACCTTGCTCAAGCCTGATGCCGGCCATGCCCGTGTGGCTGGGCTGGATGTGGTGCGTCAGGCAAATCAGTTGCGTGCCCGCATCGGTCTGGCAGGCCAATATGCCGCAGTGGATGAGAACCTGACCGGCGTTGAAAATCTCGAGATGGTGGCGCGGCTCTATCACCTGCGGGGCCGGGTTGCCCGCCAGCGCGCCCAAGAATTGCTGGCGCGGTTCGATCTGCTGGATGCCGCCCGCCGTGTTGTGAAAACCTATTCCGGCGGCATGCGGCGGCGGTTGGATCTGGCAGCAAGCTTGATCATGGCCCCGCCGGTGCTGTTTCTGGACGAACCGACCACCGGCCTGGACCCGCGCAGCCGCCTCAGCATGTGGGATATCATCAGCGGCCTGGTGTCGGATGGCACCACTGTGTTGCTGACCACCCAATATCTGGAAGAGGCCGATCAATTGGCGAATCAGATCGCTGTGGTGGATCATGGCCGCGTCATCGCCAGCGGCACCGCTGACGACCTGAAGCGCCAGGTGGGCGGCGAGCGTTTTGAGATCACGGTGGCGCGTGGCGGCGACCTCACTGCCGCCATTGACGTGTTGCGCCCCTACAGCCAGGGCGAGATGCAGATCGAAGCCGAGCGACGGCATATTCTGGTGCCGGTGGCGCAGGGAGCGCAACAGCTCGCCGCTGTGGTGCGCGATCTCGACGCCGCCCGCATCCCACTGGACGATCTGTCGCTGCGCCGCCCCACGCTGGATGATGTCTTTTTGGCGCTGACCGGCAGCACCGCGACCGTTGAACCAGACAATCAGCAACAGCGTGGCGCGGGCCGTCCGCTGGCAAGGAGCAACACATGAATATGGTTGAATCGATCACACGCCCACCCCTGCGTCCAGTCGAGCGTCCGCGCTTCATCTGGGCGATCAGCGATGCCCTCACCCTGGCAGAACGCAATCTGCGGCAGATTCCGCGCATTCCCGACGAATTGATCTTCTCGACGATTCAGCCGGTGATATTCGTGCTGTTGTTTCGCTATGTCTTTGGTGGGGCCATCACCGGAACCGGCACGTCATATGTCAACTATCTCATGGCGGGCATCTTCGCCCAGACGGTCATCTTTGGTTCGACCTCCACCGGCATCGGGTTGGCAAATGATTTGCAGCGCGGCCTCATTGACCGCTTCCGCTCGTTGCCCATGGCGAAATCCGCCGTGTTGACCGGCAGAACGCTGTCGGATCTGGTGCGCAATGCGTTCGTCATCATCGTCATGTGGACGGTGGGTTTGCTGGTGGGCTTCCAGCCGCAAGGGCCGGTGTTGAACTGGTTCGCTGCCGCCGGATTGTTGTTGCTGACCAGTTTCGCCTTTTCGTGGATCTCCGCCACCATCGGCATGGCGGTGAGTACGGTGGAAGCGGCGCAGTCTGCCGGCTTCATCTGGCTGTTTCCGCTGACCTTTGCCAGCAGCGCCTTTGTCCCCACTCAAACCATGCCCGACTGGCTGCGCGCTTTCGCTGAACACCAGCCGGTCTCGCTCATTGTCAACGCTGTGCGCGGCTTGCTGTTGAACAAGCCGGATTTCACGACCATCTGGCAATCCCTTGCCTGGTGTGTAGGCATTCTGATCGTCTTCATCCCTCTCGCGGTGCGCGCCTATAACAATCGCACGGCGCGCTGAGGCAGAGCCAACCAGATCGGCGGCAACCACTCATTGCCGCTGATCTGCTTTTTTCAGGATTCATGCTTGCTGTGGTCAAAGATACACCGTACAGGGTTGCTGCCTTGCTGGCTGCCCAGCGTCGCTGTGACGGTGGCTGTGGCCGAGGGCGTGCCGCAGGGTGGCTTGCGGAAACGCCATAGAGCTGAAAAATTGCCGGAATCTGCATTGCTATCAGGCAGAATAGGAGGGGAGGGTCGTATTCACTGCTGTAGCAACTGGCGCAGAAGCTTTGCTATTCTCTGTTTGCCGATATTTTTCGCTCACTACCCGCCTGATGCGCAATCCCAGTGCCACAGCATTGACGCCGAGGAAGCCGGAAAAGAGGCTGGGGAATGCGGGCCACCACCAATTCCCAGCCAGGATGTCATTTTGCGAGTTTGCCAGCACGCTCCCCAGCGTCGCAGCAGGAGGGAAGGGCAGGTCCAGTCCGCTTATCCCCAACGCGGCTTCCATCAACACTGTCACCCCAATCATCGAAAGCGCGATGCTTGCAAACATCAGTAGTTTGTTACCTTGATCGGTACCGTGCAAGATCTCAGCGACATTCCCTTGTTCCGCGAACAGCAGTGCAATCGGCCATCCTGCCAGAGCCAGGCCAAAGATGATCGTGCCAGCGGTTATCTGAAAACCAGCATGGAATGAGAAGGCGAACACAAGGAACAACCCCAAAGGCAACGTTGGAATCACCAATGCCGCATCTGCGATATCTTTGCGCCATGTTTGGGACCGTATCAATGCTGGGACAATGCCAAGTAACGCTGCGAGAATGCCCGCTCCGATGCTCAAGAGGAGCGTCCCGCGTAAACCATAGACAACCTCGGTGAGAACACTGCGGCTGCGATCAGTCATGCCAGTTGTGCCAAATAGCCAGAGGGGAAAATGGTCGAATGATGGCGGATGGTTCCCATAACCGATGAGTTTAGAATCAATGGTATTTGGTGTCACACCAGGGGTAATCAGCGGGGCGCAAATTGCGATGATGACCAGAAGCGTCAGCACCAGGCCGCCCAGGAAGTTGAAATTCCCAAAGATGTCGGACCATGTGACGCGAACCGTTGGGGTGGTAGCAGGAACTGCGGGCGGCTCCGTCTGGTTTTTTTCCAAGAAGATCAGCAACAGGCGTGAAGCCAGCATAATGACCAAGAGCACTTTGACGAAGGTCATCAGCGTGCCAATGGCCGCCTGCACATCGAAATTAGTGAGCGAGGTGACAAACATCCTGCCAATGCCAGGAATCCCGAACAGATATTCCACCATGATCACATTGGAAATGAGCCAGGACCAGATCAAACCGCTGTTGGCAAGCTCCCAGTGCATGATCCTTGTGACAGGATTCCCGGTGTACGGTTTCTCAGCCGGTGCGAGCAATGCATCCTGGTTGGCGATGAATCCGCTCCCCAGAAGCAATAGGATCATGGTCACAATGGGCAAAACCAGATGGCTCAAAATATCGCGGAGAGCTTCAAAGGTATGCGCATGAAAATAGGCCCAATAAGCAGGGGAGTCAAGGCCCGCGCCTGAAACGTCCACATTATTGATGCCGACAAACGGAAGAATGTGATGCGTGATGCCAAAGAACAAGATCAGACTCGACACCAGGCGGAATGTCGGCACAAAGCCTGTATAGGTCACAGTTCTCATGAGGGATTTCAGCCAGGGATGCTGGGTGCGGATGACGAAAACGCGCAGCGGAACACTGACTGCCAGATAACCGAGGTATGATAACCCAGCCAACAGGACTGTGGGAAGAAGCCTGCTTTGAATAACCTGGGTCACTGGCTCATGTGCGACATAAGATATTCCGTAATTTCCCGCCCACATCTCCACAAGCCAGATCGGGAAAGCGGGCATCATCATATTGGCTGGGTTATGAATGATGCGAATTGGCGAGGACGCGGATGCTAGATTGGGGATGGTGAGTTCGAGTACCAGCCAGAAAAGAAAGAATGCGCTCAAAACCATGCCCAAGAACGCAAGCAGCCGCGCCATTTTCTTGTTGACCATTGTTGTCACCTCACCCCAAAAACGGGAATCCTTTGCGCAAAGGTATCCTACAACATCGGTTTTTGGGGATATGGTGATTCTAACATATATTTTCAATATTTCAACCAGGAGATAATGCGTCTATCCCAACTGGCGCGCCAGCCAGTTCGCCATATCCACCGCATAATTCTGACCGCGATCCTGGGGGTAGACCTGGAACATGTTGGCGAGGTAGACGTTGCGTAGTGGCGTCACATGGGGCGGGATGTGCCTGTGGTAATCGGGCGTCACCACCGGCTGGGCAAAGGGTGCGGCAAACATCCACGACTCCCGCACCCATTCCGGCGCAAAGTCGGGATTGATGCGCTTGATGTGCGGCAAGAATTCCTCCAGCACAGCCTCTTTGGGCAGCTTAAACAGGGGATGGTCCATCGGCAGGTAGTTGCCAAAATAGACCAGATGCCGCCCATCATAGTCCTGGGGCGGGATGAAGTTGGTGTGTTCGACCACCGCCAGGAAGGGATACCCTGGATCGCAGATGCTCAGCCAATAGACGCGCTCCATCAGGTGGCGGTCCAGCGAAAGGATCAAGCAGTGCGCGCTGAGCGCCGCGCCAACGTCATAGCGGCGCTGGAAACTGGGCAGGGTGGGCAGCAGTTTCATGGTGACGCGCGTAGGCAGCGTCGAGACCACGCGATCCGCGATGATGTCGCCGTGCGAGGTGCCGACGCGCACCCGCCCGCCGCGCCGATCGCGGATGCTGGTGGCGGTGGTACTGAAATGCAGCTCGCCACCCAGCACGCCAACCAATTCGGCCAGGCGATCATAAAAGCGTTGGAAGCCACCGTGCAAATAGCCAAGCTGTGTGGTGCGACTGTGGATGCGCGCCCACATCCACGCCATCGAGATATCCTGCGCATAGTCGCCGAACTTGCCGGCGAGTTGCGGACCCCCCACTTTGTCATAGGCGGCGTGGCCCATCCAGGGGCGCATCCAGTCGGCGGCGTTTTTGTCTTGCAATTTCTGATAGTTTGATTGCAATTTCAGATAGGCGATGGCCGCGCCCATGCGCAGACGCTCCCAGGGCAACAGCGGCGAGAAGCGCAACACCGAGCCGGCGCTATTCAAGGTATAGGGCTTGCCACCGACCAACACGCTGGTATCCGGCGTTTCCCAGAAAAGATCGTCGCCCAGGCCGATCTCGTTGAGCAGTTCAATGATGGCGTGATCCGAGCGGAAGAGGTGATGATAGAATTTTTCCAGGGTGACATCGCCCAGCGGAAAGCCCGCCGCCAGCCCGCCCGGTTGTGCCGCGCGCTCGATGACGGTGACGCGGTCGCCCTGCAACGCCAGCCGCAGCGCCAGCGTCAGCCCCAGCGGTCCCGCCCCCAGAATGGTCGTTTCCACCACCCGGCTCCGATCTCTCCCCAGATATACGCCAGTTTTTCGCAGAGATATCAATCCGTTGATATACACGAGAGAAAAAGAGAAGACTCATATCAGTGTATCCCACTCAGCGCCACAGGTCAAAGAGCGGGACTACCGGCAGCGTCACGTGATATCCCGTGCTATACAGGCTGAGGATCGGCGCGAGGTTCAGGTTGAATGCGATGAAGGCGGCTGTGGCCAGGGCCAGCATCCGCAAGCGCGGCGCGGCGATGTGTGTGCGCGCCAGCGTCACGGCGGCCCACGCCAGCACCAGCGCATAGAACGGCAGCAGATAAAATTGCCAGTAGGCGTGGATCAGCGCGCCGTTGCGGAAGATGAGCACATGGCTGATGCCCCACAGCGCGAGGATGGCGACAAGGCGCACGCGCATCGACCAGCCGGCCAGGCTGGCGCGTGATGCGGCGAAGAAGCCGGCCAGAGGCAGCGCCGCTTGGCTCCACGCGCCAAACCCCTCCGCGTTCCACGCCGTCACCTGGTTCAGCCAACTGATGGTCGTGGCGGGCGGACCGTGATCGCTGCCGCTGGCGCGATAAGCGAACATCGCGCTCAGACGCGACAGATCGCCATTCATCACCCAGTCAAGCTGCGCCATCACCAGGGTGAAGGTGACGGTGGCGGGCAAGAGCGTTACCAGCGCCAGCGAGCGCGACAGCCGGCGCTCGGCCAGCCAGTCCACCGCGCAGAGGATGGGCGCGAAATAAAACATCGGCCAGCCATACAGCCCGCCCAGCACAACCGCGACGGCCATCTGCGCCAGCGCCGCTTTTTTGCCCGTCGCGTGACGGCGCACATAGCCATGCAGCAGCAGCAGCGCCCAAAAGAGCACTTCAGACTCATGCGAGACGTTGCGGCCAAAATAAGCGAACATCGGGAATGTGGCGAACAAAAACGCCGCCAGCCGCGCCACGCCGATGTCAAAGACCTGCATCACCAGCCGGTAAAAGAGGATCAAGCTCAGCAGGGCATAGACGATGGGCACCAGCCGCTCCGACCAGAAATGCATGCCGAAGATGATGAACGAGCCGGCGATGGTCAGCCCCAGCAGCGGCGGGTGGTCGCCATAGACGCGGGGATGCGTGGGGCCATAGCGGAAATAGGCGAAGTGCTGCGCCTCAGTGACGTGCGCCGGTCCGAATGATTGTTTCGCTTCCAGATCCAGCATGTCTTGCCCTTTGGTGACGCCCAGGCCATAGCGCAGGTGATTGACGGCGATGCTCTCATTCAGCGTGCCGTTGTCTTCGTGCATCGACTGCCAGGGAGACGCGACATTGATGGTGATGAGATAGAGCGCGAGGACGAAGATGCCGGCGAAGGGCAGGTGACGCATGATGCGTTGCCGGATTCCGCGCCACCTGCGCCTGCCAACGCGTGCTGCCGGGCGGGTAGGGGCATTTTCCAGCGCGTTGCGCGCACGGGGCAGCGCGACGGTGCCGGGGGAATGATCGGGCCGCGCGTCCGGTTCCTCGCGGGCGGGCGGTTTCAGGGGATTCGCTCGCATGCTGAAATCCTTTCAGCCTCAGTGCATCCCGCACCAACGCACATCCCGTGCCAATGCCTCAACCATCGGAATAGCGTCGCCCGGTTGGAGGATTATGGTATAATACAAGGACGAAAGTAACGAGACACGGAGGGTATGGAAGATCGCGCGGAGAGCCATGGAAAAGACTCAATTCT
>JAJPKG010000135.1 GCA_021323815.1 Pseudomonadota bacterium | reverse complement strand
TTCGACTTTCCGCAGATCTGGCGCACCCTGCCGGCGCTCGGCCTGGTGCGCGGCGTCGCCATCATCCCTCATTTCGATGAGCTGCCCGGCGTGATCCGCAGCCAGATTCGCCGTGCCGGGAATGACATCGACACAGCAGGTGTGGAGGGCAACACCGCGCTCGTTGTCACTCATGCCGGCTGGCAGGTGCAAGGTTCCGGCAGCGTGACCATCTTCGGCAAAGCCGGCAAGACGCGCTATACGGCGGGGCAGACGATTCCCAGAGGGTGAGAGAGATTGCCAGGCAAGGCCACCGGGAGATCAACCTCCCGGCTCGGAAACGAAACCCCTGCGGGCTAGAATTGGGGATTAATTTTCGCCTATGCCAATCTCGCGGGCGATCTCGTCCGTCGCGGAATAGGGATCGCTGCGCCGAGCGGCAACATCGGCGACGATCTCGTTGAAGCGGTCGGCACCCAGCGTGGCGTTGAGGCGGCTGAGCAGGTGTTGGTAGAGCAACGCCAGGATCTCGCTGCGGGCCTGACGCTCGCCGCGCACCACAATCTGCCCCGACGCCCGCAGGAAGGCCAGGTGTTTCGCCAGCGCGTCGGCAAGCTGGGGCACACCCTCGCCGGTGGCGGCGATGGTTTTGACGATGGGTGGCTTCCAATCCTCTTTGCCGCGCTGCGTGTCCAGGCTCAGCAGCATGCGCAACTCGGCGGCGGTCTGGTCCGCGCCGGGGCGATCCGCCTTGTTCACGCAGAAGCAGTCCGCGATCTCCAGGATGCCGGCTTTCAGCGCCTGGATGTCGTCGCCCATGCCGGGGACCGTGACAACAACGATGCTCTGCGCGGCGCGGACGATCTCTACCTCGGCCTGCCCCGCGCCGACCGTTTCGATGATGATGGTGTCGAACCCCGCCGCGTCCAGCACGCGCACCACATCGCGCGTGGCGGAAGACAGCCCCCCCACGCTGCCCCGGCTGGCCATCGAGCGGATATAGACATTTGGGTCGCCGACGAGATCTTGCATGCGAATGCGGTCGCCTAAAATCGCCCCGCCGGTGAAGGGGCTGGTGGGATCGACCGCCACAACGGCCACTTTCTGATCGCGCCGGCGTAACTCGCGTACCAGTTGCATCACCAACGTCGATTTGCCTGCACCGGGGGAGCCGGTGATGCCGATGATGTGCGCTTTGCCGCCGAGGGCGTGCAACTGCGCCAGGGCGGCGCGGCTGGCGGGATCGTTGTTTTCCACCAGGCTAACCATGCGTGCCAGGGCGCGGCGCTCCCCGGCAATCAGCCGAGCGATGAGGTCGTCAAACATCGCTCAGCCCTGCGCCCCCGGCTCTTCCACGCTCGCGCCTGTTGAGCGCAGGGGCGGCAACGGCTGCGCCAGACGTTCCGGCTTCACGTTGGCGCGCACAAAAGCGATGATATCTTGCGTGCTGGTGCCAGGGCCAAAATTGCCCTTGATCCCCAGCGCCTCGATGGCGGGAATATCTTCGTCCGGCAAGATGCCGCCGGCCATCACCAAAATATCTTCCGCGCCCTGCTCGCGCAGCAATTCCATGATTTTTGGGAAAAGGGCCATGTGCGCGCCGGAAAGGATGCTGAGCAAAATGGCGTCGGCATCTTCCTGAATGGCGGCTTCCACGATCATCGCCGGCGTCTGGCGGATGCCGGTATAGATCACTTCCATCCCGGCGTCGCGCAAGGCGCGGGCGATCACCTTCGCCCCGCGATCATGCCCATCCAGGCCGGGTTTGGCGACGATGACACGGATCTTGCGTTCGGGGGCCACCTGTGTCTGGGGGGTGGCGTCCAATGATTGCTGGCTCATGGTCGATCGTTATAACATCCAGCTCGCGGTGCGGGACCGTTCGATCTCTTCCTGCACCTGCGCGCCGGTTACCTCCACAATGAAGTCGATCAACTTCGCTGCACTGCGAAGCTTGGTAGTTTTCTTTTCGGGATCGAGTTGCTGCACCAAGATCAGGCGTTTGAGGGCGTTCACGTCCAGCGTCGCCAAACGCTCGCGCACCTGCTCGGCCCCGCCCACGCGATAGAGCGTCAGCAGGTCGATGCGCGCGGCCTGCATCGCCAGCAGCATGCCCGGCGGCACGGTGGCGTTGGGGTTGGCATCGTCCACCACCTGATATTCGCCGGTGACGAGATCCTCGGTGTGTTCGTCCAGAATGTGCGCCGCGCTCAGCGCTTCCACCACGCGCACACCCAGCGCGGGATTCGTCTCGACATCAATCGCCAGCCCGCGCAACAGGTTAGCGATCACTTTGGTATTGACCTGGGTTCCGACGTCCGCCGTCATCTCGCACCTACCTTGCTCAAATGGCGTGATAACCGCCCTGCCCGCCCGCCGGGAGAACGAATCCTCCGCGACGCCCGCCGGGAGAACGAATCCTCCGCGACGCCCGCCGGGAGAACGAATCCTCCGCGACGCCCGCCGGGGGAACGAATCCCCCGCGACGCCCGCCGGGGGCTAAACCCCCCGGCTCGAAAATGCAAACCCCTCCGGGCTATTCTTGGATCTCGCGCACACTGCTTGCCATCCTATCCTGACACCTGATGCAGATATTCCCGCGCCAGCGCGCTGAACTGGCGATGCGGCCCCGCGCCGCCGAATTTCTGGCGCAGATTCGCCACATCCGCGTCGATATCCGCCGCCTCGGCAACCTCGCTGGCTTCGTAGATCACCGTCTCGAAGACGGGCGGGTGAATGCCGGGGATGACATCACGCCGCATATCCATCACCGTCTGTTTGTGCAGACGGCTCTGCGGGCGGAAGCGTGAGACGACGATGCCCAGGCCATAGATCTCGTGACGGGCGCGCAGGGCGAAATCGGCCATGCGGTCCAGCACCAGCGGCACACCCAGCGTGGAAAGGATGTCCGGCACGACAGGGATGAGGAAGTAGCGGCTGATGGCGATGCCGTTCAGCGTGATCATCCCCAGGTTCGGCGGGCAGTCGATCAGCACGTGGTCATATTGCTGCATGATCGGTGCGATGGCAGAACGCAGGATGTAGACCGAGCCGTCGCGAAATTCGTCCAGATCGGCGGCTTTGGTGATCTTATCTTGCAGCTTGTGCAAGCGGATGCTGGATGACAACAGATCCAGCCCCGGAATGCCGCCCATCACATTCGAGGTGCGCGGCACGATGGCCTGGGTGATGTCAAACTCGCGCGTGTTGTCCAGCCAATCCTTGAACAGTTGATAGAGCGTCTGGCCACGCTGGTCGCGCTCGCGCCAGCGCCGTTCGTTGATAAGCGAGATGGTGGCGTTGGTCTGTGGATCGAGATCCACCACCAGGACGCGCTGCCCGTGTTCGACGGCCAAATAATGAGCAAGCGCAATGGTCACGGTCGTCTTGCCGACGCCGCCTTTGAGGTTGATGACACTGGTCACAACGGGCATGGAGCATCCTCCGCGAGATTGGGCGCTTCAGGGAAACGGGGACGCAGCCGCGCCACCCGCATATTGTCTCGTTTAGTGTGACACGGATTGCATGCGGCGTCAATAGGGGCGGGACAAGCGCTGCAACTCTTTTCTCAGCAAAGGAAAAACATTAGGTGGATATCCAAAATTATCCTTGTTTGATATTATCTGGGCAAGAGGCAGGCAGCTTTATATGCGAGGCATACTTGTTTCACTCTATATGTTACTCTTTTAGAGAGTTTGTGGTTTCATGAGAACCATCTCGTTCGCTTGCATATTCCACCGATGCCACTTCATCACCAGCGATTATCTGGAGGTAATCGAAATACATAAACCTGCGATTACGCCCTCGATTCGTCATCTCTCGTAATATTCCGATTTCAGTGAAGCGCGCCACCAACTGGTTTGCATTAGCGTATGCCTGTTTGGTATAGACGCTAATGCCTTTGACACTGACAATCGGCCTCGTATAAAGAAATTCCAAAACGTTCATAGCTAATCCTGATGAACGGGGAAATGACTGAGCAACTAACGCACGATGTTGTTCTCGCAATCGTAGAATTTTGCGGGCATTTTCAGCGGCCTCATGAGAGACTTCATAGATCCCACGCAAGAAAAACTTTATCCAAGATTCCCAATCTCCCTGGTCACGTACATTTTGCAGAAGGGAATAATACTCTTGCTTGTTGAGCTTAAAGTAATAAGAAAGATATAGCAATGGCTGTCGCAACACCTTTTGCTGGCAAAGTAAAAAGGTGATCAGCAATCTTCCCATACGCCCATTACCATCAAGGAAAGGATGTATGGTCTCAAATTGAGCATGAACGAGACCGATTTTTAATAGGATCGGCAGTTCAGTTTCCTGATGCAGAAATAACTCCAACTCTCCCAACGCGTTTTGCATATCTACTGGCGGTGGTGGTACAAAGCGTGCGGTTTCAATGCTCGAACCTAATCCGCCAATCCAATTTTGGGAGGTACGAAACTCACCAGGGGAGCGTTCGGCACCACGTACACCTTTCATCAGTTCCCCATGAATTTCACGTAGTAAGCGCAAAGAAAGCGGTAGTGTTTCTAGACGCATCAAACCATATTTTAAGGCTGCTATATAATTCACGACTTCTTCGATGTCCTGAGGATTTTCTGGCTCGGCTGCATCTGATTCAAAGGCCAGAACATCGATAAGAGAAGCTTGAGTTCCCTCAATTTGGCTTGATAGCACCGCCTCCTTATTAACATAAATGGAAACAAAAAGTTCAGGGTTGGGAAGGATTTCACTCAATCCATCAAGGCGACCTAAAGCGATATCGGCCAGTGAAAGTAATTGCAGCGCCTCTTTATCGAGTTGAATAGGTGGTTCTGGTGGTAGGGGTTTGGGTATAAATGCTTTATACCCAGCCAGTTGCTTGATATACTGCCCGGCACGTTGCTCTTTGTTGTTGCCGCTTGCCATAGATAGGGCATCCCCTTATTATCGGTTAGGCCTCTCTATCGATAACAATGATCTCCATATTATCGGATAGGATAATATGGCAATGCCTTATTATCGTTTGAGGGGTCTTATCGATAATAACGATATCACATCTGTCAAGCGTGGGATATAACGCTGAAAGATTTAAGCACGGATGCCGCCACGAACGTGACGGCATCCATTATTCCAAAAAGCTCAGCAAGGCGAAGGCCTACGAGATCGTCCGGTTCAGCCCGGCCAAAAACTCGGCGTTGTCTTTCGTCTTGGAAAGCTGGCTGATGACCGCTTCCATCGCGTCCAGACCGCGCTGCTCGGCGAGGGTGGTGAACATGCGGCGCATGGTGACGATGGCGCGCAGGCTCTTTTCGTCTTGCAACAGGTCGTCGCGGCGGGTGCTGGTGCGCGAGATGTCGATGGCCGGGAAGACGCGGCGCTCCGCCAGCTTGCGGTCCAGCGTGATCTCGCTGTTGCCGGTGCCTTTGAACTCTTCATAAATCGCGTCGTCGAGGCGCGAGTTTGTGTCGATCAGCACGGTGGCGATGATCGTCAGGCTGCCACCTTCCTCAATGTTGCGCGCCGCGCCGAAAAAGCGCTTCGGCGGGTAAAGCGCGACGGGGTCCAGGCCGCCGGAAAGGGTGCGGCCAGAGTTCGGCACGGCCAGGTTATAGGCACGGCCCAGGCGGGTGAGACTGTCGAGCAGCACCACCACGTCCTTGCCGGATTCCACCAGCCGTTTGGCGCGTTCCAGCACCATCTCAGCCACGCGGGTGTGCGTTTCCGGCGCTTCATCGAAGGTCGCGCTGACCACCTCGGCCTTCACCGAGCGGCGCATGTCGGTCACTTCTTCGGGGCGTTCGGCAATGAGGGCGATGATCAGGTGGACTTCGGGGTGATTCTTGGCGATGGCGTTGGCGATGTTTTTCAGCAAAATCGTCTTGCCCGCTTTGGGCGGCGCGACAATGAGGCCGCGCTGTCCGCGCCCGATGGGGGCGACCAGGTTGATGAGGCGTCCCGTCAGATTGGTGGGATCGGTCTCCAGATTGAACATCTTGTCGGGGAAGATGGGGGTCAGCGCTTCAAAGTGGGGGCGATGCTTGGCCACTTCGGGGTCCATGCCGTTGACGGCCTCAACGCGGAGCAGCCCATAATATTTCTCGCTCTCCTTGGGGGGGCGCACCTGACCGGAGACCATATCCCCTGGGCGCAGCCCAAAACGGCGGATCTGCGACTGCGAGACATAGACGTCCATGTTGCCGGGCAAGAAACGTTCCTGGCGCAGAAAGCCAAAGCCGTCTTCAACTGCCTCCAACAACCCTGCGGCAAAAATGGTGCTTTGTTGCTCACTATGCGCCTGCAACAGCCGGAACATCAGATCTTGCTTTTTGAGCGTGGTATAGCCGGAGAGATCCAGCTCGCGAGCCAGATCGCGCAATTCTTCCAGCGATTTGCTTTCCAGCTCGGTGATATTCACGTGCTTGGGGCGAAGACCAGGCGCATAAGATGTGGGTTCACGCGTGGTCAAGGACATATACGTCGCCCTTCCTCTCTGCTTATGTGCGGTGATTGAATGATGGGGGGCTGATGTGTTGATAGGTACAGCATCCCGTAAAGGCCGTGGAATATCGGGAAACGCCGTGACATGCAGGCTGGTTTACACAATCCACCCTGTGCGCGGAAGCGCCAGCGCTTGCCGAAAAAGTGGGTGAGGTGTGGCGTAATCACAGACGCGCCTCAGCGGAAGAGCCGCTTCCGCTGGTGGAGTGACGCCACATTCCAGACAATTGGCGCAGAGTCGTCAACTCTCTGCTGCTTGCGCTCTGCGCCGTGGGGCGTGCGACAAAAGACGCGCGGCAGCCTTGCCTGGCGGTTGTCTGCACTGCTTTGCTTCAACTATACCACATTTGCGCGCGCAGTGCAAGGGACTGGCACAAGCGGTTGCCGTCTTGCCTGCTGGCGCTCGACCATCGCCTGAGCGCGCAGGCGCGGCCACACGTGCTCGCCCCATTCGTGCAACAGCAGCTCCGTCGCGCCCAGCCCGCGCTGTGCCAGTTCGCGACTCACCGCGCCATGTGCGTGGGCGTGGCGTTGCGCTCGCGGCAGCGGCGAGGCGAACCCCTGCGCGTAATGCACAATCTCGTGCGCCATGATGGCAATATAAATCTCGCACGGCACCTCCGGGCGATCCAACAGCCCGTTGAGGGTGATCTCTGAGATGCGCGCATCCAGCGACATGCGGATCCTTCCCAGTCGCCATTTCCACGGGAAACCGAAGCCTACCACCAGTTCGTTTGGTCGCGGGATGTCGGCAAAGTGCGCGCGCCAGATCTCATCCAGCAGCAACGCCAGGCGCTGGTCGCGCGGCGTCATGGGTTGAGAAGCGCCGTTCCACGTAGCAATGGCCGATCCTGGCATAGATGAGGTTCCTCCTTTACGGCCCGACCAGATCGGCGATGACCACCAGCCGCGATGAGTCCACCCCAAAGGGATAGCACGTCAGCAGCGTGAGCGTCGCCGTCTGGCTCGCGTCCAGCACCGACACGTCCGTCGGCGCGACGATGCGCAGCTCGCGCACCCGAAACTGGGCGGCACCGCGCGGCGTCTGGACCACGATTGTATCACCCACGGATAGCGAGTCAAGATGGCGAAACTCCGTCCCGGCATGCGAATAGAGCACCGCATTGCCCACTGCGCCGGGATACGCCGAGTAAATGAAGTGCGTCACTGCATCGCCCGGTGCCACCACCATCCAGCCCTGCACCAGCCCGCGTTCCACAATCGGCGCGTTCATGTGCAGTTTGGGAATGATCAGCCGCAATCCGGTATGGGCGTCCATCGGCTGCGCCTGATAACTGGTGATGGCGGCATTGAACTGTTGCAGCGTCGTCGGCGTGCTTTCCGGCGCGGTGCCACGCTTTGCGCCGCCTGTCGGCGTGCCGGTGGCGACCACCGTCAGCGCCCTGCCCGGTAACCACCGCGCGACAATCTGTTCGACGCGCGGATTCAGGTGATATAGGGTAAATCCCCCGGCGATTCCCGCGAATATCGCGGCGATCATGGTGATCAATAACCACGTGCGCGAGGACTTTTGGGGGATTGGCCGTTTGGTGGTTTTCCCCATGCGTGCCATGTTAAACGCTCCATCGTGTGAAATCGATCACATGGCATCCGTGCGGGTGAAACTGCTAAATCGCTGGCGGCTTTCCCGGCAGCAGCGCCAGCGGGACACGGTAGCGTTCCATCACGGTCACACCGCGCCGCAGGGCCAGCATGCGCTCGCGGGCATCACGCAGCCAATCCTCGCCGGCCTGAATGGCCAGCGCATTGGCCGCCAGCACATTCTGCAATTTCGGTTCCATTTCCATTCGTTGCTCCGGCGGCGCGGCTTCCCACAGCGCCAGCGCCTGCCTCAGCAGCGGCGCGCGCCCGCGCACGATCCGCGCGAAACCGGCCACATCCCCGGCCAGCAACGCCGTTTGCAGCGCCTCAGTCAGTGCCCGCAACTGCGCGCATAACGCGTCAAATTCGTCCATGACATTTCCGTGCCCTTCCGTGCTCCATTATTTTCCGTGTTCTCCGTGTCCCGCCCCTCACTCTTGCGGCTTGGGGGCCTTATCCACCTCGGCCACTGCCTGTCGCCATGCCGCCAGCAGCGTCTCGAAATGGGTGATGACTTCGCCTATGGGGGCAGCATCCTTTTTCACATTCGCTTCGACGAGCCGTTGCAGGCAATAGGCATAAATCCGGTGGAGATTGACGGAGATCGCGCCGGCATCGTCATTGAGGGTGGCATCCAGTTCGTTGATGATGGCTTGCGCGCGAATGAGCGCGTTATGCGCCGCCTCATAGGTGCGATCTTCCAGCGCCAGGCGCGCCCGGCGCGCGAAGCGCAGCACGCCGTCATAGAGCAGCACCACCAATTGCCCCGGCGTCACCGTCAGCGTCTGCGCTTGCTGATATTGCTGCTTTGCCCGCGCTCGTGCCACTTGCGCCTGGGCCTGTGCCAGAGAAGAAAGCGTCATCGAATCACGTACTCCTTTCACGCCTGAAAATCCGATGAACGTTGCCGCTCGTTCTCCTTCATCATCGGCATGCCCTTTCCGCCCCTGAACCCTCACATCCACGATCGCGCCCGAATTGGGGACCTTCGCCCATAGTTCGCTTACAGAGGGCTATCTACAATGGAAATGCGACGATGAAAAGAGTGGGAGGATGCCGCGATGATCGAACTAACCCGTTTCGACGGCACGCGATTTTACGTCAACGTCGAATTCATCGAATTTGTCGAAACCACGCCGGATACTGTGGTGTCGCTGATCGACCATAAGAAGCTGCTGGTGCGCGAAAGCGCCGCCGACGTGGTGCAGCGCATCGCGGACTATCACCGCCAGATCGCGCAGCGCGCGCCGAGCCGCATTGTGGCCATGCAGCGCTGGAACGAGATGCGCCATGATGCCGATGAGCAGGACGCGGAAACGGGGGACGCAGACTAAGCGATGGACCTCTCAACGCTCATCGGCTTGATCGTCGGCTTCGGCGCGCTCATCGTCGCCATGCTCATGGAAGGCGGCAGCCCCGCCGCGCTCATCGCGCCTTCCGCCATGCTCATCGTCTTTGGGGGCACCATCGGCGCAACCATGATCGCCTATCCGCTCGAATGCGTGATGAAGCTGCCCGCACTTTTCGGCATCGTCTTCAAACAGCAGAAACACGACGCCCATGCGCTCATCGAGCGGTTCGTGGAACTGGGCGAGAAGGCGCGCAAGAACGGTTTGCTCTCGTTGGAAAGCGACGCGCAAGAGATCGATGATCCTTTCCTGAAGCAAGCGCTGATGCTGGCGGTGGACGGCACCGACGCCGAAACCCTGCGCGCCATCTTGGAAAGCCAGATGGAACATATGGGCGAGCGCCACGAAGTGTTGTTTGGGATGCTGGAAGCGATGGGCGGCTTCGCTCCCACGATGGGCATCATCGGCACCGTCATGGGCCTGGTTCACGTGCTCAGCAACCTCTCTGATCCGAACTCGCTGGGACCAGAGATCGCGGTGGCCTTCATCGCCACGCTGTGGGGCGTGTGCACGGCGAACCTGCTGTGGCTGCCGCTGGGGGGCAAGCTCAAGCGCAAGAGCCACGAAGAAGTGTTTTTCCGCCAGATCGCCCTTGAGGGCATCCTGGCGGTGCAGTCCGGCGAGAATCCGCGCGTGGTGCGCCAGAAGCTCGAGGGCATGGTGGCGCGCGACAAGAAGAAACGCGGGGCGGATGATGAGGCCGGCGCGAGCGAAGCGAAGAAGGCGGCATAAGGATGGCAGATCAGCTTGACGACGAGATCAGCAGCGACGAATTAGCCGCGCTGCTGGGCGGGATGGATGCCCCTTCGCCCTCTGAGGGCGCGCTGGAAAACCAGAGCGCGAAACTGGATGACGAGATCAGCGCGGATGAACTGGCCGCGCTGGGGTTGGCCTCACTCCCCAGCAAAGCCAGGGAGGGAGAGCAGATTCGAGAGCCTGCCGGCCATGATCAACGTGAGCCATTACCTGAACGCTCACCCCTCCCCAGTTCTGATGGGGAGCAGGGGTCCCGTGACGCGACGGGAGGGGCGGGGGCGGGGCCTGGGCCGAAACTGCCGGAACTGACCGCGCAGAACGACATCACCGCCGACGCGGGCATCAGCTTGTTGATGGACGTACCATTGCGCGTCAGCATCGAGCTGGGGCGCGTCAGCATGACCTTGCAGCAGGTGCTGGGGCTGGGGCGCGGCTCCATCATCGAGTTAGAGCGCCTGGCCGGCGAGCCGGTGGACATTCTGGTGAATGACAAATTGATCGGACGTGGCGAAGTCGTCGTCATTGACGAATATTTCGGCGTCAAAATCACCGAACTGATCGATCCGAAGGGATAGCGAGGGATGGCGCGCAAGAAAAAAGCCGCCGGCAAAGACAACGCCGAACGCTGGCTGTTGACCTATGCCGACCTGATCACCCTGCTGATGGTCTTTTTCGTGTTGCTCTTCGCCATGTCGAACACCGACGCGAAAAAGTTTCAGGAACTGGCCGGATCGCTGCGGCGCGCCTTCAACGTGAACGTGTTGCAGGGATCGCAGCCGGTGTCGCTCACGTCATCCAGCGGGGCCAATGACGCCGTCATTCAGTTGGAGCAAGCCGATTACCAGCGCATCCAACAGATCATTCAGCAGGTGGAGCAAAACACGCAGATCGATCCCAATCAGGTGTCGGCGCAGATCACGAAAGAGGGCATCGCCGTCACGGTGTCGGGCGCGCTGCTATTTTATAACGGCACCAACCAGATCAAGCCCGACGGGATGAAGTTGCTGAACCAACTCGCCGCCTATATCGCCACGCTGCCCAATCCGGTGCGCGTGGAAGGCCACACGGATGACATTCCGGTGCAGAGCGCGCAATATCCCACAAACTGGGAGCTTTCCGCCGCGCGGGCCGTCGCGGTGGTGCGCTATTTCACCAGCGTGGCTGCTATCGCGCCCAACCGACTTTCAGCAGTGGGCTATGGGCAATATCAGCCGATAGTGCCTAATGACACGCGCGCGCACCGCGAGCAAAACCGCCGCGCCGTCATCGTCATTCTTTATGGCACGTCGGCGGCTGCCGTGATGACGCCGACGCCGTGAAAAGTCCGTAGGGGCGATGGCATGCCTCGCCCGCATCAGGAAAGGGATAGAATGCATCATGAAAAAGATCGTGATGATGGGGGGATTGGGATTGCTGCTGGTGGCGCTCAGCGCGGGGGGAACATATTTTTTCGTCGCCTCCAAAGCGCCGAAGATCACGACAACGAAGGTCGTGCATGATTCGCAATTTCAGTTGGGGCCGACATTCACCATGCCGGATCGCGTGGTGAATCTGGCTGACCCCGGCGCGAATCGCTACCTGAAGATCACCATCGTGCTGGCCTTTTCGCCGCAACTCGATTCGCAGGGCGATGTCAACAAGAAGGTGAACGACCGCATGACGCTCCTACAAGATATCTTGACGACGGTGCTCAGCAGTCAGACAACGGCGCAACTTTCCACCACCGCCGGCAAAGATGCCCTGAAAAAGGCGATTATCGCGCAATTTTCACAGGTGCTCGACGATCTGCACCTGATCGATGTCTATTTCCCGCAGTTTGTGATGCAATAATGCCCCCGCAACGGGTGAGGCATACCTCGCCCCTATGCTGAATTGCGGAACGCCCCTAGGCACGGTTTCAACCGACCGCTGGGTTTGCAGAAAGGAACTTTGTGCATGGACGCACAATCGACACTGGCGCGCCAGGTGTGGGATCGCCTGAGGGCGCGCTTCAGCCGCAAAGCGGTGATCGCGTTGGCCGTCATCGCGTTGCTGGGCATCTGCGACACCGCCATCGCGCATTCGATGCCCGCACCATATGCATCTGCCGGCCCGGCAGCGCCGCCGCGTTCGACCCCGCAGCGTGCCGGCCACATTGCTCGCCAGATTACGCCGGTGGCTGGGCAGCCGATTCCGACAGTGACGATGGTTGCCAGGCCATCGCCAACAGCAGTGGTCGGGCAGCAAGCGCCGGTGCCGACCGCGCCGACAGTTGCCCCGCAGACAGGGGTAACGCCGCTGGCCGCTGCTCCGGTGCCGACCGCGCCGACCACCAAACCCAAACCGCGACCCACGCGCAGCGCGACGCCGGCCAGCATTGAGGCACAGACACCCCTGCACCTGAGCGATCCCACGAGCAATGACGCGCTTGCCACTGATGCACCCTGGTGGCAGACCTTGCTGGATGTTGCCTGGAAACTGGCGCTGGTGGTTGGCCTCATTTACCTGGCCATGCGGGCACTGGCCGCGCTCAAAGGCAAGGGCTTCGCGCCGGGCAAGGGAGTGATGCCACGCGCGAGCAAAAACGCGCATCATTTCATGGAGCAGATTGAGGAGATTCAGCTTGCCCCAAACCATGTGCTGCACGCGGTGCGCGTGGGCGAGCGCGTGATGCTGATCGCGCGCACCAACGGCACGCTGCGAGCGCTTGGCGAAGCAGAAATCCTCGCCGACGACGCCGGCACCGGCGAAGCACCCGCGCTGCCCCCCGGCAATTTCGCGGGTCAACTCATGCGTGCCTGGGCCGGCCTCATCCCCCCCGGCGCGGTCAAGGAAGATCCGGTGGCGCAGCCCGCCACACCTGAGGTGGAAGCGGATGATGACGCTGCCGAAGATAGCGAAGATGAAGCGGTCATCGACGCCAAGTGGAGTCCGGTGCACCCTGATGCCGCGCTGGAAGAGGCCACCCTGCCGGAACTGCCGCTGCGCAAGGGCACAGCGCGGCCCGGCGACGCGCCTGAGCCGCTGACGCCGGAGCAAGAACGCGAGATCCTCTGGTATGCCGAGGCCAACGGCGACGGTGCCGCCGCCAAGAAATATGGCCTGACGCGCCAGCGGGTGACGGCCATGCGCGTGCGCCACGACCGCATGCGCGAAGAGCGCGCCCGCGAAAACCGTTCCGTGAGCACCCGCTCGGCTGCATCCAGTCCCCCTCGCCCGGCCCCGCCCGATGCCGCTCAGCAGACCGAAACGCCTGCACCGCCGCGTCCAGCGCCTCGCCCTGCATTGCCGAATATGCCACGCCACAACCCGGCCACAGAACCGGCGCTGCCACCAACCGCGCGCGGCTCGCTGGCGCGCTCAGCCTATCGCCAAACCGCGCCCGCCACTCCCAAGCCGGCTGCCGCGCCTGTCAAACCCGATGTCACCACCGCTCCCAAGCCGGCGGATGACGCTGGCACCGACGCGCAATCCATCACTGTCGGGCAGATCCTCGCCGCGCGGTTCGGCATCAAGATCCCCCCGGCGAATTAGCCCCACCCTCACCCCCTCCCCAGCAGAGATGGAGAGGGGAGATCATACCTATAGTTGGGCGCGTCGATCTCCACTGGCGTCTCCCCACATGATCTCCCCCTTCCTAGCTTTGCTGGGGAGGGGGCCGGGGGGTGAGGCCAATCCCCTACGCACACGGCCCATCCTGGTTGACCACCGGCACCATGCCTGGGCTGGTGGGTGCAGGCGCGCTGCTGTTGGCCAGATTGCCGCTGACGATCCCCGCAGAGAATGACGTGCCACTCCACGCCGCCAGATCATTGGATGGCGCGGTGGTGCGATAGAGGCTGCACACGTTCGCGCCGCCGGCATAGGCATAGCGTGCCTGGCCACTGACCAGCGTGGGTGTGAGCGAAGATGGATTGGTCGAGATGCCGATGCAACTCTGCCCCGGCAGAAACGGCAAATCTGAGAAATCCGCCAGTTGGCTGGGATCGTTGATGTTGCTGGGCGGGGTGGTGCCAGGCGTGGCACCGGCGGCGATGACATCGCAATACGCGGCGGGCAGGTGAGCAAAATCGTGCTTGTCGTTGCCGGCAGCCGCGACAATGATGAAGCGCTTGTCGCTCGCCAGCGCGTGCAAGATCTGCCCAACCGTGCTATACAACCCCGCGTCTTTCATGAACGCGGTGGCGTCTGTGGCGCGGTTGTTGCACGCCGTCGCGTCATAAAGGTGCGGTCCGACAGGGCGCGGAGCAGCGGCGACCGTTGGCGAGTTATCACGCTCGTCCAGCCAGTTATCCCAAAATTGCTGCACGCAACTGAAGGATGGACCGAAATCCAGACTGAGATTGATGACGAACTTGGTGGGATGGCCCGCGAGGTGGAACTGGCCCATGTCATTCTCGATGGAACTCAGCGCCAGCGCCAGGGATTGCAGATCGCCCACGCCGAAATCGTTGAGGACGCGCACCAGGCGGATCTGCGCGGCGGGGGCCAGCCAATGCACCAGCTCGCCGATAAAGAGGCCGTGTTCCTGCACGTTCACCTCAGTGCTGCTACCAAAATCCTCAAACGAATGTTCGTCGGGCAACTGCATATCGGATTCCTGAATCGCCGGTTGCAGGTTTGTCGCCAGCGCGCTCGCCACGCCGGGACCGGAAAGATCCATCGGCGCGACGGCGGGAACACACCTGTGCCCGCCGCAACTCGCCACCGGCTGCGCCCCACTCCCCATCTGATAGCCCGTATCCAAAATGAAGACGGCGGTGTTGCCCTGCCCCGCGTTATTGGCTGACGGCCCCTGCTTCGGTTGCCGGTTCGTCGGCGACGGCACTCCACCCGGACTGCCATGCACGCCGTTATCTCCGCCATCTAGAGATGCACCAAACAGCCAGTCTGGCGATGCCCCCGCAATGACGCCGCCAGCGAACTCCACAGGCGCACTGTCAGTCGCCATAACACCATTGATGGTTGTGACGACCGTTTTGATATTGTCATCACAGTTCAGGTAGCCGTTTTGCATCGTCAAGAAGGCTGTCGCCTCATTGCCAACCCGAATGAATTCCGGCTGCTGAGTGCTATCCATCGCGAACACAAATTGCTGATTGCTGCCTGGCGCGAAGACAGCGGCGTTGAGTTGATTCAGGAAATCTTGCGGTCTGACGGAGCTTTGCGTCAGCACTGCGCTGACGACGATGAGATCACGTTCCCAGAAGCGCTCTTCTGAGTAAGCGCCAGGATGACTATCATCGATCAAGGGCTGTGGGCATGCTTTCAGCGTGAGCGTGCCGGCAGGGGGCGGCTTTGGCGTCACATAGACGGTAATGGTCGTGGTGGTACCGCACGCCGCCATGCAGCCAATCAGGAAGAGGATTACCATCCCTCCTATAATGCGCTGAGTAATGTGCCAGCGGATGGATGTAGGATCAGTCATGGGATTACAAGCTCGCTTTCTGTTGAGATGGCCTCAGGCCCCACCCCCCAACCCCCTCCCCATCCTCCTAGGATGGAGAGGGGGAGACACTTCAGGCAGATAGCAGCAACGATCAGCGCGATCAGTTAGCCAAACGATCTCCCATCTCCAGCCTTGCTAAGGAGAGACCGGGGGTAGGTCCGATGTATCAACGTGGTCAGTTGGAAACCGGCCCAGAAATAGGGATGGGCACGCCACCCGGCGGCATCTCGGATGAAAGACAACTGCGCCACGCGCAATGCCTGGGCAGGCAGTTCCCCAGCAGCGACGCGTTGATAGAACGCAGTCATGAAGACGCGCGTCGTCTCATCATCCACGCGCCAGAGCGTCGCCAGCACGGCCTCGGCCCCCACCAGCCCAAAGGCGCGCGCCAGGCCGATCTGCTCGTCGCCGCCGCTGCGTCGTCCCAGCCCCGTTTCACAGGCTGAAAGCGTCACCAACCGGCAGCCGCGCAGATCCATCTCCAAGATATCGGTCGGATGGAACGGCCCGTCAGCCAACTGCACAAAGGATGAGTTCGGCACATCCAACCGCACTGCCCCATGCGCGGCGATGTGCAGATATGCACATCCGGCACTCGCCTGCATCAACCGTTCCCCGGTTGCCTCGCTTCCCACCAGCGCCGCGCCGCCCATCAATTCCGCCACCTGGCGCGCTTCATCTTCCGCGCTCGGCAGCGAGCCCGCGTGCGAATGTCCCAACGCCAGCATGGAACGGACCGGCGAATGCATTCGCGCCGCTGGACGTTCTGCCGCAATGGAGGGGCGATGGCATGCCTCGCCCGTCGCCTGTGCAAACTGATCATCGGGTGGCATTGCAAGATGCGCTACGGTATTACCTTGCCTGCCTGCCTCTTCTTCGCCAGCTTTGCTGAGGAGGGGTTCGGGGGGTGGGGCGAACGCCTGCAACGATGGCACCAATTGCACTGACCACCGCTCTGCCAGATAATGCTCGCCGTCAAATAATGCCAGCAGCGGTAGGGCATGCAGCGCCCCATGTGGAATGATGACCAATGGCGAACCAGCCGGTGGCAAGAGATGCAACACCGGGCGGATGAGAATATCCCACAAACGCCCCAACGCGCCCTGCAATGGCCCCGCCCATTGCGCCAATTCGCGCGAAACGTGGTTGCCCGGACAGGTTGCCAGGCGCTCGGTTAAGGTATCGATGCTGAGGCGCAGGGCGCGCTCGCACTTGCGCACCTGCCGCGCGCCATCATTTACACGCTCAGCCACCACGCGGCCTTCATCGATGACGAAAATGATGATGTCGCGTTCCAATAATGCATAAGCCACCGCCGTGAGATGTGGCGGCAGGGCGTCGATTCCGATGGTTTGCAGCAATGGGGATGATTCACCATTACCAGCCTGGGCTTCGAGGATGTCGCGGATCTGGCGTTCTAGACGTTTAAGTTCCTGTTTTGCACCTGTTGTTGCTGGTCCATCAGCGGGCAACGTCAAGAGAGATTCGCTGATGTAGCGATGCCGACGTCGCAATTCAGTTAACTCAACACGGGCTGTATCGTCAGCAGCACTGCCAGATACAGCCATTTGGCCTATTGCACGTTGGCGCAATTGCTCCAGATAACCTAATGCTCGCGCTGGCTCTCCTGCCTCGGCTGCTGCCACTAACGCTTCAAAATATACGCTATCCTTGTTTTCAAGGAATTGCGTGCGTTGATCCAGAACGAGATCTCCAACGAGCAATCGCAGATGCGCTAAAGCATGATCAAAGTGAGCTAAGGCTTCTATCGCGCGACTTTCCTGACGAGCAGCACGTGCCAGCACAAGATATCCTCGAAACAGCAGTTCTGGGGCATCCAATTGTTCACCACGCTTGATGACAACTTTCGCCATGGCTCGTGCCCATTCAATTTTGCCGAGAGCCAATGTCGCTTCTGTTGCTACGAGCAAAGCCAATCCACGTTGCGATTCCATATCTCGCATTTGTGGTCGTTTGAGTAAATTCAATGCAGTTTCACGAGCTTGTTGAACGTTCTGTTGTGTCAGAAGTAGACCACAGTATTCAAGCGCAATAGCTAGGGCATATTGTGGATAACCAGCCTCCTGTGTTACTTTCTCAGCTTCCTTTAAGCAGGT
>JAJPKG010000455.1 GCA_021323815.1 Pseudomonadota bacterium | reverse complement strand
GCCGCCGCCATGTTGCCCAATGCCAATCAATATACCGACGTCACCGTCACGCCACTGGGCTATAATGTCGGCAGCATGTTGTGGATTCCCGGCGTGTTCTGGGCGCTGGCCATTGTGGCGACGGCCATTGTGGTGCTCTGCGCCGGTCTGATCAACAATGAGGCTGCTCCCAGCCCTGTCTTTGCCGGCGGCGAGCCACTGAGCGAAGAGCCGGTCACCACCGGCATGTGGAACATGGATCTGCTGCCCATCGCGCTCTCGCCCGTTGTGCTGCCCGGCCCGCGCTCGTGGCGTGCCGACCTGGCGGACGACATCGCCTGGGATCAGGGGGACGAAGAGCCGGTAGAGGTCGTGGAAGAAGACGAGGAGATCTTCATCCTCGACGAACCTGCCGCCGAAGGTCTGGACGAAGATGCCGGCAACACCGCTGCTGGTGTTGATGAAGTCGCGGACAGTGAAGACGATGAAACAGTCTACGAAGAAGAGGCGTCGGTGGAAGAAGTTCCCGAAGCGGAAGAGGCTGCAACACCTGTAGCTGAGGCTGAACCAGAGATCGCAGGCGAAACCGGCGAGGGTGACACAAACGAGGGAGAGACGGCGCAGGATGTCTCGCCCGCTCCGCCTGCGCGCCCCGCGCCACCTCGCCCGGCTTCGCAAACCCCACGCCCGCGCCAGACCGGCAAAGGAGGCAAAAAACGTGGCAAACACTAACCGAACGGTCATCGACGCCGGCGCGGACGTGCTTGATGACGAGAATGATCTTCCGGCGGAGGAAGAAGCAGAGACCGAGCCGGCAACCGAAGAGCTTTCCGCGCCTGCTCGGCGGCACGCGGTCTGGTGCATCACGCTGAACATGGGATCGTGCAACGGATGCGATCAGCAGATTCAGGCGCTGCTGGCCCCGCGCTATCAACTGGGCAAGCGCGGCGTCACCTTCGCCGCCAGCCCGCGCCATGCCGACATTGTGCTGCTGACGGGCGTGCTGACGCGCCGCTCGCTGGATCCCGTGCGCCGCGTGCTGGCCCAGGTGCCCGATCCCCATGCCGTCATTGCGGTCGGGGATTGCGTCATCGACGGCAGTGTTTTTGCCGGTAGCCCAGAGATCATCCCTGACGTGGCCGATCTGCTGGGGGTGAACGTGGAGATCGCGGGCAATCCGCCGACGCCGGCGCAGATTTTGCGCGCCATCGAGGAAGCCACCCGCTTGCTGGATGCCGTTTCAACCGGTACCGCCGACGAGACGGAAGAGGCCGCCGAAGGCGAAGAAGAGACCGAAGTGGATGAGACGGAAGAGGACGTGGGAGAAGAGGAAACGGTGGAGGAGGATGAGAAAGCATGAACGCATTGCTTGCCATGATCATCTCGTTGCTGGTCTATCCGGGGCTGCTGTTCGCGCTGGTGGCGGCGCTGATCTTCGGCTGGCTGCGCAGCATGGCCCGCGCCACATCGCAGGGATGGTCCGTCGCCTTGCCGCAATTTTCGCTGCGCGAGGTGTCGCGCCGCCTGCGCCAGGGCAGCACCGTGCCGGAAGGCGTGTTCGCGCCGCTGATCCAGGCGCTGCCGGTGCTGGCTGTCATCAGCCCGTTGCTGGTGCTCGTGTTCATCCCCTTGCCCGCCAATCGCGGGGCAGATAACGCGAATTACACCGCCGATGTGGCGGCGCTGGGCGCGTTGTTGCTCGGCGTACCCATCGTGCGCATCGTGCTGGGCTGGGCCACGCCCTCGCCCTATACGCGGATGGCGGCGACACGCTCTGCCCGGCAGTTGATGGGCTATATTGTGCCGCTGGCACTGGCCATCGCCGTCGGCGCAACTGCCAGCGCATCTCTCAACGTCTTCGGGACCGCCGCGCATCAAATTCCCGTTCCATCCTCGCAGACGCTGTTCGGCCTGACGGCGAGCCAGATCGCCGGGGGCGCGCGCATCGTCGCCGGGCTGGCTTACCTCGCGTGCCTGCCGGCTCTGACGCGCCTGACGCCCATCCGCGCCGGCCAGGGCGGGCTGGATCTCGTCGGCAGCGAGCTGACCGAACTGAGTGGCCGCGAGCTGCTGCTGATGCGCATCGGCGAGTGGATGCAGTTGGTGGCGGCGCTGGGCCTGGGCATCGCGCTCTTTGTGCTGCCGTTCTTCGCCACTGATGGCGCGCGCGCCATTGCCGCCATCGTCACGGCGGTGGTGGTTGCCCTGTTGCTGGGTGTGTGGGAAGGGCTGGGCACCTATCTGCGCCCCAGCCGCGACGACCTGGAAGCGCCGCTTTCCATCTGGTTCGGCACGCCCACTTTCCTGGGCATCATCGCCCTGCTGATCCTCGTCCTCTCGCAGCGCTATACCAGTGGCATCTGATACCGCATCTGTAGGGGCGAGGCATGCCTCGCCCCTTTCTTCTTTGAGAGAGCATGCAACTCAGCCGGTTACGCATCATTCGCGAGCGGTTGGCCGCGCGCTACGGCGATCCCATATTGGAGCCGGATAACGATCCGCTCGGCGGCTTGATCGAGACGATCCTTTCGCAGAGCACATCGGATGTCAACTCGCACCGGGCCTATGCCGACCTGCGCGCGGCCTTCCCGTCGTGGGAAGCTGTGCGCGACGCGCCGCAGGAGCGCGTGGCGGAGGCGATCCGGCACGGCGGGCTGGCGAATATCAAGGCAGCGCGCATTCAGGATGTGCTGCGCGCCATCACCGAACGCCTGCCTGCTGGCGAAAACCCCACCGCCTCGCTGGATGGACGTTTCACGGCATGGCTTGGTGCCATGCCTGTCGCCGAGGCCCGCGCCGCGTTGAAATCTCTGCCCGGCGTCGGCCCCAAAACCGCCGCGTGCGTGCTGCTGTTCTCGCTGGGCCTGCCTTCCATGCCGGTGGATACGCACGTCTTTCGCATCAGCCAGCGCCTCGGCCTCATCGGCCCTAAAACCAGCGCCGGCCGCGCCCACGAAGAATATGATGCCGTGCTCCCCGAAGACATGGTTTATCCGGTGCATGTGCTGTTTATCCGGCATGGGCGCGCGCTCTGCCGCGCGCAACATCCCCTGTGCCGTCAATGTCCCCTGCTGGATATGTGTCCCTGGGGTCAGCGTCAAGTTGAAACGTGAGCCATTTCCTCACAGGAGAAGCATGACGGTGCCATCGCTAGCCCGCATCGCCGGAAAACCGGGGAGTGTTTTTTCGGAGTGTTTTTTCAAGGTGGGGTGATGAGCCTATGCCGCTTGCGGTTGCGCCTCTTCCTCTTCCACGCCCATCGCTTGGGCGACGAAGCGTGTCACGCGCTCATAAAAGCGCTCGGTGGCGAAGGTTTCGGCGTGACGACGGATGGCATGCGGATCGAACTCGTCATCGCGGAAGGCTTCCAGCGCGACGCTCAATGCGGCTTCCGTTTGCTCTGAGAAAAACAGTCCGGTGCGGCCTGGGATGACGGTGGCGAGCGCGCCGCCCGCGCCATAGGCGATGACCGGCCTGCCGCATGCCTGGGCCTCAACGGCGGTGATGCCGAAATCTTCCTCGCCGGGGAAGATCAGCGCGCGGCAGCCAGCCAGTTGCACCTGCACCTCGGCGTCGGTCATTGCCCCCAGAAATTGCACCGTCGGGCCGGCAATGGCGCGCAGCCGCTCAAGATCGCGCCCCGCGCCGATGACACGCAGGGGCAGCCCCAGCAACGTGCAGGCGCGCACCGCCAGATCGATGCGTTTATAGGGGACGAGCCGCGACAGCACCAGAAAATACGCGCCGCGTCCCTCGGCAACCACGAAGCGTTCCACGTCCACCGGCGGGGGAATGACCGTCGCTGCGCGATCATAGCACGCCTGGATGCGCCCCGCCACCACCGGCGAGTTCGCCATGAAGTGATGCACGCGCCCCGCCGTTGCGCGGTCCCACGCCCGCAGCCGCGCCATCACCGGCGGCAACAGCGCCCGCGCCAGCGGAGGCATGCGCTCGCGTTCGGCATAGTGGCGGAAATTCCACGCCCAGCGCATCGGCGTGTGGCAATAGCAGATATGCACCGCGCCGGGCCGCGCCATGGCCGCTTTGGCGAACGCGCTGCTGTCGCTGATCACCAGATCATACGCGCTCAAGTCCATCTGTTCCACCGCCAGCGGATAGAGCGGCAGGTAGGCTTGATGATGGTCCAGCACGCCCGGCAGGCGCTGCATGAAGCTGACGCGAATATCCAATCCCTGAAACGCGGGCACCAGTCGTTTCGGCGCGGCAATGGTCGTATAGATCGGCGCGTCAGGAAACAGATTGTGCAGTGCCAACAGCACCCGCTCCGCGCCACCCATCTGATTGAGGTAATCATGCACCAACGCCACGCGTGGCTTCCCTATTCGTCGCCTCATATGCCGAGATCCCTTCGCCGATGAGCGCGCATGTGCTCCATCTCAGCCCGGCAGGGCTTCGTTTTTCGAGCCGGGGGATTCGATCTCCCGGCGGGCGTGCCGGGCGATCAACTTGCCCTGGAACGAACCGGACAAGGCATGCCATCGCCCCTACGGATGCAATGTGCGCGCGATCATCTTGTCCTCTATCTTCAATATGCGCCTCGGCTAAAAATGACGACGGGAATCGTCTTGAGCAGGATCTCGCAATCCAGGCGCAGGCTCCAGTTTTCGACGTAATAGAGGTCCATCAGCACCATTTCATCGAAGCCGATGTCGCTGCGCCCGCGAATCTGCCACAGGCCGGTGAGGCCGGGGGGCACGTCCAGGCGGTGCTTTTCCCAGGATTCATAGCGCGCCACCTCAGCGGGCAGCGGCGGGCGTGGGCCGACAATGCTCATCTCGCCGCGCAACACATTCCAGAGCTGAGGAATCTCGTCAAGACTCATGCGGCGCAGCCAGCGGCCAGCGCGCGTGCAGCGGGGATCATGCTTGAGCTTGAACAGGCCACGCCCCGCCATGTTTTCCGCGGCGAGATCGGCCTGGCGCGTGTCGGAGCCAACGAACATGGAGCGAAATTTGTAGCTGGTGAAGGGACGACCGCCCTGGCCGATGCGCGTCTGGCTATAGATTACCGGTCCGGGGGAATCCAGCCGGATGATGAGCGCCAGCAGCAGCCACAGCGGCGCGCCCAGTGCCAGCAATGTGGCGGCGCAGATGATATCCATCAGGCGTTTGAGGCTGCGCTGCCAGCCGCTGTGTGCCGCGCGTCGCACGCGCAGCATGGGAATGCCCTCGATGGTCTCCAATTCCATCTGCGCCAGGCTCAAACTGTGGATATCCGGCACCAGGCGATAGGTGACGCACGTGTGCTCGCAGACCTGGATGGCCCGCGCCATCTGCTGCGCCTGTGTGGCGGGCAGGGCGATGATGACCTCGCCGATGCGAAAGGCGCGGATGGCGCGCTCGCAGTCGCGCAGCGTTCCCAGCCAGGTGAACCGCCCGAAATCGCCGGTAGCTTCATCGTCAATGAAGCCCATGACGCGATAGCTGATGCCGGGAACAGCCGCCAGGTGCTGCATAATCAGCTTGCCGGTGCGGCCCGCGCCGATGACCAGCAGCCGCACGCGCCCGATGCCCAGGCGATAGGCCAGGCTGATGCCCAGCGCCAGCGCCACCCGCCCGGCGAACGGCACGACGATGGCCGTCACCCAGGTGAAAATGACGATAGCGCGCGTATCCTTCACCAGTTCAAACTCTGTGGCGCGAAAGAAAAACTCATAGATGCTGAAACCGGCGAAACAGGTGGTGGAAGCGACGAAAAGCACCGATGCCTGGCGCAGAAACGCGCCGGTTGCCCGCAAGCGATACATGCCGCGCAACTTCAGAATCGCCAGCATGCCGGCCAGCAGTGCCACTTGAAAGAGCACGAGATCGCTCAATGACGTCCTGACAAACGTGCCCGCGCCCTGAAACGTGACGCCCTGCAAGACGATGAAGCGCAGGTAATAGGCCGCGTAAAACGAGAGTGTGACCAGCAACGCGTCATAGCTCACCAGAAACAGCGCCCGGCAGACCTGCCGCCGTGAATGCCTGACGCGCCGCATGGTACCGGTGAGATGCAGCGGCATAGCGGCCAGAGGAAGCGGCGCGACGCCATGCTCTTCGGCAGAAGAGGAGCGCGCCGCATCAGATCTTCGCTGCGCCGCGGGCGGCACGATATCCGGAGGCACCGGGGGAGCAGGGATGTGCTTGCGATGCACCATCATCTCTTGCGGCGCTCTCTCGGTCTCTTGCATGCGCCGGCTCCTTCCCGCACGACTATTTTCTGATTACCCGTCACCGTTCCCATCTTTCAGCACACGCTGATAGACCGCCAGCGTTGCCTGGGCCATCGCCTGTTCGGTGAAGCGCGCCTGCACTGCGGGAGCCTCTGCCAGGCATGCTGCCCGATGCGCGGTGGAAACGGGATGGGCGCGCAAGGCTTCGGCCCAGGCAGCCACGTCCGCCGGAGCGCAGAGCGTGGCGAGGAGCCCCGCCACTTCCGGCAGGCTGCCGGCATTTGATGCGATGACCGGCACGCCACACGCCCGCGCTTCCACAATGGGAAAGCCGAAGCCTTCATACCAGGAAGGAAGCGCCACCGCAGCGGCCCCATTCAGCCACAGGACGCGCTCTGCTTGCGCGACATAACCCGGCAGGCGCACCACGCCAGCCAGGCCGCGCTGCTGGATGCGCCAGCGCAAGGTATCGACATACCTGCCGCCACGCCAGTCTTGCGCGCCGGCCAGCACCAGATCCACCCCGCGCCATCCGCGGTCGCGGGCCAGGGCGGCGGCGTCGATCAGCGTTTCCAGGTTCTTGCGCGGTTCCAGCGACCCCAAGAATAGGATATAGGGGCGCACCAAATCATGCCGCGCAGCAAAGGCTTGCAGGCAGGATGTGTCAACGATGGGCCGGCAGGCAGGGTCAATGGCCGGGTAGGCGACGTGAATGCGTTCCGGCGGGATGCCCCAGAGGTCAGTGAGATCGCGCCGGGTGGCATGCGAAACAGCGATGACGGCAGCGGCACGGCGGGCGCTGGCAGCGACGGCGCGCATCAGATAGAGCCGCCGCAGGGGCGCGACCACCTGAGGGAAGCGGGCGAAGGCGAGATCATGCACGGTGACGACGCCGGGGCAAGGCAGTCGCGGTGGCAGCACGTTCACCGGCGCGTGCAACAAGGCCAGGTGCCGCGCCGCATGGGGCAGCGCGACGGCTTCCCACAACATGCGCATGGGAAAGCGGCGGGTCGGCCAGCGCGTGGCCTGCCAGTCGAAACGGGACACGTTTTGCGCGGTCATCATTGCTGAGGCCGCTTGTTGGGCTGCCTGAGAAAGATAGACCGAGAGGATGTGATCTTGCCCACACTGAGCCAGGCCGCGCAGCAGTCGCCAGATATAGGAACTTATTCCCGCATTACGATAGCCGTGTTCAAAACGCAACAGTTGTGCGTTCAAACCTATGTGCGCCATAGGCGCACACTCATGCAGGAACCGCGCCACAAACGGCTGAGGCGAGCGAGACAGCAGGAAAAAATCACCTATTCCCCCACATGGCTGAATCGTTGCGTTCCATGCAGGGAGCGTGTATGATAAGCCTATTGATGGCGATGATCGGATCTTGGGAAGGAGACAGCGTTGGCGATGCCACTCCGCGTGACTTCAGCGGAAATAACGGACGTTGGGCGCAGGCGCAGCGATAATCAAGACAACATGGCGTGCCGCATCCCCGACGATCCCGAAGAGTTGGAACGCGACGGTGCCCTCTTTGTTGTGGCCGATGGCATGGGGGGGCATGCGGCGGGCGAAATCGCCAGCACCGTCGCCGTTCAAACCATTACTTCCGCGTATTATGAACATGCGCACGGTGAGGTGCTGGAAGGTCTCACCCAGGCCATTCAACAGGCCAATGATGCCATCTTGAACATTGCGCGCGAAAATGCCGGGCGCACCGGCATGGGAACGACGCTGGTGGTGGCCGTGCTGTGCCAGGGCATTCTCTATGTCGCCAACATCGGTGACAGCCGGGCGTATCTGCTGCGCAATGGGCGCTTCCGCCAGTTGACCGAGGATCATTCCTGGGTGGCCGAGCAGGTGCGGGCGGGGGTGCTGACCGAAGATCAGGCGCGCAATCATGTGCATCGCAACGTCATCACGCGCTCGCTGGGCACGCAGATGAAGGTCGTGGCAGATGTTTTCGTCGAGCCAGCGCGCAAGGGCGACATCTTATTATTATGCTCCGATGGCTTGCATGGCTATGTCAGCGATGATCTCATTCGCCAGACGCTCACCGAAAACGAACCGGCGGACGCTGCGCAGAAATTGATCGATCTGGCGAACGAGGCGGGCGGGCCGGATAACATCACCGTCAGCGTCATTCGCATTGATGACATGGCCGAGGCTTCGCCGGAGGTGCTGGCGAAGCTGCAACTGCTGAAAACCCAGCCCAAGCCGGATCAGCCGACGCCCATCATCGCCAGGCCGGCGGAACGACCGTCGCTGGCTGCGCCCAGCCCGCCGGAACCGTTGGCTGAAGGGGAACACACCGCCTCGCCGCCAGCGCCGGCGAAGCAGCGTAACCGCGCGGCATTATGGACACTGCGCCTCGCCGCCGTGTTATTGGTCATCGCGTTTTCCGCCGCCGCGTGGGACTTTACCCTCGGCCCTTTCGCGCAATCGCGCGTGGTGGCGGCGCGCGTCAGCAGCGACATCTCGAAGGTTCACGCGGATATCAAATCGCTTTCATCCCATTCCGCCGCCGAGCAATTATCCATTCTGGCAGCCGATCAGCAACTGTTGCAAAACGATCTCGGTCTGGATTTGACCGCCAGCGAGCGCGACGACATCTTGCACGCGCTGAATAGCGATCTCGCGCCGGCGGTGCAAACCGCGCTGAACACCTACAACGCTCAGGCGCGCATCGTGCCGCTGGCGGATGCCAACCCGCAAACGATCCCTGTTCCCTGCGCCGGGCAGGTGGTGGCCCCACTGGTGGCAGTGAATCCCCCCAAAGGGGCGAACGCGGCGTTTTACGCGCGTACGCAGAACGGACAGATCCAGCCGATCACGCTCACCAACGGGCAGGCGTCCTGCGGGAAAGCGTTCACCAACGGCGTGCTGGCGGTTGCGGGCGCGAATGGCGGATTGGCCGTTCTGTTTGGGCAAAACGGCAAAACCGCCCCTGAACTGACCCTGTTGCAAAACAACGGCAGTTTCACGAATATTTTGAAATTGCCCGCGCTCAGTGGCAGCGACACGTATACCAGCGTTGTCTATTCGCCCAAGTCGATTGTGGTGGTGAAGCGCAGCGGGGCGAATGATACCCTCGCCGTTTTCGCCGGCCCGAAGTTCAGCACGACGGCGGTGACGATGGTTCCTGTGCCGGCACCGGTGAAGGCGCTGGCGTTCGCCCACAACGCGGCGGTCTATCTGCTGCTGGCGGATGGAAATCTGGCGACGTTTGTGCCCGGCGCGTCATCAACGCTGCACATCGTCGGCGGGCTGCAAATCCAGCCGGCGCTGCCGACGGGGCAGCCGGGGCAATATACCAGCGCCACGCCGGTGCCGACGGTACCCACTTCCAACGTGGCGTTTTCCGCGCCCATGACGCAATTGCCGCACTTTGCGGCATTCGATGCCAGTCCCGATGGACAGCAAGCGCCGCTGGCTACCGGCACGCCGACGCCGGTGCCCCAGCCAACGGCAACGCCGCTGCCCGCCGGCAATAGCTCGCCCTCAACACCGCTGCCCACCGCGCAAGATCTCGCTGCCGGCAGCGGCACTACCCCCATCATCGGTGTGGCTGACGGCAAGGGGCACCGCATCATCACCCTGACGCCCACCGGCATCGATCTGTCGCTGATGCAGCAATACGCGGATATGTCGCAGCTTGACAGCGTGACGATGCTCGCCTTTTCGCCTGATCAGCAAACGTTGTATGCGCTCACCAGCACAAGCATCATTCAGTTCGCGCTGCCGTAATCTCGCGCGGAAAGGGCACTGTCTTTCGAGCCGGGTGGCATGAGTCCCCGGCTCGCTGTGCTTGCTGCGCTCCGGCGCATCCCCATTCGCGCTGGTAAAAATCCGCTGTGTGATCTTTCTCCTATGCATGCTCGACATTTTCTGATACAATCCTGGTCACGATTGGTGTATTGTCCCAGCAAGGAGAAGCCCCACGATGCGCCGCATCATCACCGCCCTTGTCGCCGTCGCCATTCTCGTTGGCTATGGCTTCACCCATATGAGTCAAGTGCAGAGCACGTTCGCCGCGCTTTCGCGCGCCCCTTCGTCTTTCGGGTGGGGCGCGCCGCCGCCGTTGCCGTTCGGGCTGGGTGCCTCTTCCGCCACCGCGACAGCAGTGGTGGCACCACCGCCCCCATTCGCGGTCATTCAAGATTACGCCAACCGCGTCATCGCGCGCACCAACAGGTATCGCCAGCAGAACGGCTGCCCACCGCTCAAGGAAAACGCGATTCTCATGGGCACCGCGCAGGCGCACAGCGAAGACATGGCCATTCACGATTTTGTTGGGCACAACAGTTCGGATGGCACGACGGCATGGGATCGCATCGAGCAGGCGGGCTATCACTATTCCCTTGTCGCGGAAAACGTTGCCTGGGGGCAGAGCACGCCTGAACAAGCGGTGGACGCATGGTTCAACGAGACGCCCCCCAACGATCTGCATCGCCAAAACATCTTGAATTGCAAGCTGCAAGACATCGGCGTAGGATATTACTATCTGGCGAATGATCCTGGCAAGATCACCGCTCATAGTTATTGGACGCAAGATTTCGGCACCTTGCAGGGGCAGTGACGTGAAGGGGATGGTGAGCAGGCCGCCCCTTTTTCTCATTCCACCTGCATGACTTGCCCTCGCGTGCGATACTCAGGTCAGTGGTCTGTTTTTGGTGCCGGTCATGGTGTCCGGCATGTTGTAACCGCTAGCATAACTCGTTGAACTGTGCTGCCATCCAGCGCATTGAAACGCTGAATCGAGGCCGGCTATGCAGATTTTCGATAGACTCTTTCAGTGGGGGCAGCACCTTCCCCCCAACCAATTGTATCTCTTTGTGTTTGCCTGGCTTTTTGTGGAAAGCACCGGCTTTCCGATCTCTGATGAGCCGTTGTTGTTGCTGGCCGGTTATCTGACGACGACCGGGCGGCTGACGATGGCACTGGTGATCGTCATCGCGCTGGTTGGCAAGGTGGCGGCATCGTGCCTGGCTTTTTGGGTGGGGCATCACATCGACTTCGAGAAGCTGGCGCGCCCCGATACGCCGTCGGCTGGCGCGGGCCGGTGGATCGATCATCTGCGCCCCACGCGTGCCGCCGTCATCGCCACCGAAGAGCGCGTGCGCCGTCAGGGAGTCTGGGGCGTCTTCTTGGGAAGATTGATCCCGGTGGTGCGCAGTTTCATCAGTTACCCCGCCGGCGCGTTGCGCATGCCCTTCCCGGCGTTTCTCGGCGCGACCACCGCCGGCTCGCTGATCTGGATCGCCACCTGGACGGTTCTGGGCGCGGTGCTGGGCAAGTCATATGAGACGGCGTTCGCCAGGTGGGGCGCGGTCAGCCCGTTCATCCTGCTCGGCGTGATCGTGCTGCTGGTGGTGGCGTGGGTGTGGCAGCATCGCCGCGCCGAAGCAGCGGCCCTGCGGCTGCAAGCACAAAAGCTGGCCGAGGCGGCGCATCACGTGCATCTGCCGCATCCGCAACCCGCGTCAAAGCCGAAAGCGAAGCGCCAACACCGCAGCAAGCATAAAATGGCGACGGTGGCCAAAGAGCCGAACAGGAAATGATCAGCGGCCCGGCGTCAGCGGACTCTGGCAGCCGGCGCAGAAGCGCGTGCCTTGCGCATTGGCGCGCCCGCAGTTGGGGCAGATGACGGCAGTGAGGCGCGTGCCGCAGCGCGTGCAATAGCGATTCACGCCGGGGTTCGACGCGCCGCAGTTCAGGCACGTCACCGGCGGCAGATTGATGCTCAGTTGCGAGGGCAAAGGAGCCGGTGGCCCGCCGCGCAGATTGGCCCCGCACCGCTGGCAAAAGTTCATCCCCGCCGGATTTTGCGTGCCGCATTGGCTGCACGTTGCCGTGACGGGCCGCGAGGGCAGCGGCATGGCCCCCGCCTTTGTCGCGTCTTCCAGTGCCTGAGCCATCTCGCGTGCCGTCTGAAAGCGCTTCTCAGGATGCTTCTGCAACGCTTTCAAGATCACCGCCTGGACGGCGGGTGTGATCTTGGGATTGTAGAGGCTGGGCGCGGGGACCGGATCGTAGATATGCGAGTGCGCGACGGCGGTGAATTCCTCGGCGACGAAGGGCGGGCGACCGCAGAGCATCTCATAGAGCAGCACGCCCAGCGCGTAGATGTCGGTGCGCGCGTCCACCGGCTGCCCCTTGCACTGTTCCGGCGACATATATTCCGGCGTGCCCACCCCCGCGCCGGTGCGCGTGAGGTTCGAGGACGACTGCATGATCTTGGCGATGCCGAAATCTGAGAGGACGGCGCGGGGATATTGCTGCTGGCGCGCGGGGTCAAGCAGCACGTTCACCGGCTTCACATCGCGGTGGATGATGCCGCGTTCGTGAGCATAATTCAGCGCCTCGGCCACGTCGCGGAAGATGTGTGTCGCCTCAGCCATCGACATCGATTGCGTCATGCGCTGGCGCAGGTTGCCGCCGGTGATGAGTTCCATGATGATATAAAGCCATTGGGCCTGCTTGCCGGCATCATAGATGATGACGATGTTGGGGTGTTGCAGCTTCGCCATCGCCCGCGCTTCGCGCTGGAAGCGGTCGATGAAAGTGGGGTCGCTCACGTAGTAGGGAGGCAGCACCTTGATGGCAACATCGCGGTCCAGGTGTTCCTGTCGCCCGCGATAGACGCGCGCCATGCCGCCTTGCCCAAGCATCTCCAAAACGTGGCAGCCGCCTAGTTGCGTGCCAAGCAATTCATCATGTTGCCCATCTTCCACGACTGGTTTCCCCACCTTCTCTGCGCTGGCGTGACCGGCTGGCGCTCGTTCTGTGAAGAGCGAGCAAGTTGCGGCACGCATCGTGTGACGCTTGAATCATACACAAAAAAGGGCCACCATGCAACTGATTGCACAGTGGCCACGATCACAAAATGCCGTTAGCGGCGAGTGAAGGTCATGGTCGTTTGGCCGACCTGAATCTCATCACCCTCGGTGAGGCGATGCTCGCTGATGCGCTGCCCGTTCACCGACGTGCCATTGGCGCTATTTTCGTCGCGCAGGATGTAGCTGCCGGAGTCATCACGATAGATGGACGCATGCAGGCGCGAGACGGCCAGGTCTTCCAAGAAAATGTCGCTCTCGCGGCTGCGCCCAATGCTCAGGCGATCTTTGCGCAGTTCATACGTGCGGCCCGGCTCTTTGCCCTCGCGGATGATGATGTAGGCCACGCGCTGATCTTGCTGCACGCCGCCCCAGCCTTGTTGCTGCGGCGCGCCCCACCCCTGCTGTTGCGGCGGCGGGCCGCCCCACCCTGGCTGCTGTTGCTGCGGCGGGCCGCCCCACCCTGGCTGCTGCGGGGGTGGTCCGCCCCAGCCCGGCTGTTGTGGTGGCGGGCCGCCCCAGCCCGGTTGTTGCGGAGGAGCACCCCAGCCCGGCTGTTGTGGTGGCGGACCACCCCAACCCTGATCCTGTTGTGGAGGCGCACCCCAGCCTTGATCTTGCTGTGGAGCGCCCCAGCCCTGCTGCTGTGGCGGATTTGGCTGCGAGGGCGTACCCTGGCGTGGGGGCTGCGGCGGGGGACCACCCCAGCCCGGCTCGTCCTGTTGCGGAGGAGCGCCCCAGCCTGGTCCCTGTTGCGGCGGGGGACCACCCCAACCTTGATCTTGCTGCGGGGGAGCACCCCAGCCCTGCTGCGGCCCCTGCATCGGCTGGCTCGGCGGGCGACCATAGCCGCCCTGCTGCGGTCCCTGCATCGGCTGGCCCCAGCCCTGCTGCTGCGGCGGATTGGGGCGCGAGGGCGTGCCCTGTTGCTGGCCCCAGCCCGGCGGCTCCGGATTCCCCCAGCCTTGCCCCTGGCCCGGTTGCTGACCCGGATTTTGGTCGTCGCCCCAGCCGCTGCCGCCCCGATTATCCCATCCCTGGGGATTGGGACGCGAGGGGGTTCCCTGGCTCATCATGTTGGCCCCTGCACCGCCAACCGTGCCGCCGAAATCTCCGGGGCGGTGCATCGCATCATTGTTGCCCACGCTGCTGCGCGGTTGGGGCGTGCCCCAGTCGCCATCGTTGGCATCGCGCCGATTGCTCACAGACCCAAAACCTCCTGCGGGGCCTTCGTCCACTTCATAGGCTAGGCCGCGCGAAACTTTACTATCGCCGCTGTCACTGCGCAACACCATGATCGAAACGACCACAATCGCCAGCACCACCACAACGGCGGCAACGATAACGACAAGCTTTGAGCTTCCTGAACTAAAAAGCCCGAGCGCCAGCGCACTTAATAGAAATTTCATGGCATTCCGGCCCTTTCCCCTATCCCTCGTGCGGGCGCTGCTGTTGCTGCACTGTGCGTCCACCCGCGCTGTGATGTGTGTGTACCCCACCAAACGATGGGTGTTGCGATGCGTGACATATTATCGCGCTTGCACCTCAAAACGGAGATCAACGTTACCGAGACGAATGACATCTCCTTCTTGTAACTCATACTCCTGGTGTGGCGTCAGCGCCACCCCGTTGAGCCGAGTCTTATTGAAGGCATTTTGATCCTGAATGAAAAAACGCCCATCGCGCACGTAGAGGCGCGCGTGCCGCCGTGACACGGTATGTTGCGTATCAATCGGTGCTAGATCGACATCAGGGAATATCTCTTTTTGCGGATCGCTGCGCCCAATCATCAAATCAGGCCCCAACAGCATAAACGCCTGATTCGTTGCGAGAAAGACGAGACGCGGGATCATCTGGGCCGGCTGCGCAGCAGGTGCGGGGGTGGGGCTTTCGGGCGTCACCTCGCGCAGGTGCTCCAGCCCGGCGATGAATTCGCGCGCCGACTGAAACCGCTGTTGCGCTTGCTTTGCCAGGGCGCGTTGGATGAAGGCATCATAGGCCAGCGGCAGTTCGGGGCGCAAGGCGCAGATCGACGGGATGGCGCTGCGCAGGTGTTGCACCACCACATCCACCGCTGTGTCGCCCTCAAAGGGGACGCGCCCCGTCACCAGCTCGAAAAAGACGCAGCCCAGCGAATAGAGATCCGAGCGCGCGTCGGCGCTGCGCCCGTTGTCAGCCTGTTCCGGCGCGACGTAATAGGGCGTGCCGAGAAAGACGTTCGAGATGGTGATGGGCGGCGAGGTATGGCTGCGCGCCAGGCCGAAATCGGTCAATTTCACCACACCGTCCACCGTCAGAATGATGTTCTGCGGCTTCACGTCGCG
>JAJPKG010000257.1 GCA_021323815.1 Pseudomonadota bacterium | reverse complement strand
TGATCTCCGTGTTGCAATACGAGATCAATCAGCCGCATATTACGGCAATCGAGACCGCGCCCAACTATGGGAAGTTCATCATCGAGCCGCTTGAGGCCGGTTATGGCCGCACGCTCGGCAACTCCCTGCGGCGCGTGTTGTTGTCATCGTTGCCCGGCGCTGCTGTCACGTCCATCAAGATCAACGGGGTCAACCACGAGTTTCAGGATATCCCGCATGTCAAAGAAGATGTGACGGAGATCGTGCTCAACGTGAAGCGCCTGCGTCTGCGCTCCCTTTCCGACAGCCCGGTGGAAATGCATCTGGATGTCAGCGGCGAGCGCGAGGTGACGGCGGCGGATATCGACGCGCCCAGTACGGTGGAAATCGTCAATCCGAACCTACACATCGCTACGCTGGACAGCCCTGAGGCCCGCCTGGGCATGATGCTGCGCGTGGAACGCGGCAAGGGCTATCGCTCGGTGGATATCGCTGAGGATCAGCCTATCGGGCAGATCCCCATCGACGCCATCTTCACGCCGGTCTATAAGGTCAAGTATGACGTGGAAAACACCCGCGTCGGCCAGATGACCAACTATGACAAGATCATCATGGAAGTGTGGTCTGACGGCACCCTGGCTCCCGAAGATGCGCTGCGCCAGGCGGCAGACATCCTCGTTGGGCACTTCTCGCTGATCTCAAATTATCAGCGCGATGTCCTCGAAGAGCCAGCGGCCCCCACCAGCAAGACGCTTTCCGACTATCCCATCCCGCCGCATATCTATGAGACGCCCATCGAAGACCTGGATCTGTCAGTGCGCGCGTATAACTGCCTGAAACGCAGCAACATCACGCGCGTCGGCCAGGTGCTGACGATGAGCCAGGACGATCTGCTGGCGGTGCGCAACTTCGGGGAAAAGAGTCTCACCGAACTGCGCGACAAATTGATTGAACGCAACTTCCTCCCCGATTTCGGCGCGAACGGAACCGGGGATCATCACGAGTTGGAGGACTAACGTGCGGCACCGCGTTGCCGGCAATCGCATCAACATGCCCGAAGCGCGGCGTCGGGCGGCGATTCGCAGCTTAATCGAAGGACTCATCCTGCATGAGTCCATCACCACCACAGAAGCCCGCGCAAAGGCCGTCAAGGCCGAAGCTGAGCGCATCATCGCCACCGCCCTGCGGGGCCACCGTGAAGCGCTCGCCCATGTGCGCGAGGTCGTCGGAGATGACAGCCTGGCGTTGCAACTCTGGGATCTCGCCGGTGAAGCGCGGTTCGATCTCGACACCGAAGTGGCGTCGAATGAAGAGCGCGCGGCACAGAACAAACATCCGCTGCGTCCAGAGGTGATGCAGCAAAAGCAGCGCGAGCTGGCTGATCGCAAGGCACGGCTGCTCAAGCTGATCAAGAACGAAGATGAGGCCCGTGCAGCCTTGCAAGCCGCCCGCGAAGGTCGCGTCATTGAAATGCGCGCCCGCCGCAACATCATGAAGCGGTTTAACACCGCCAGCGGCCAATATGTCACGCGCAAGCTCTTCGATCCCAGCTTCCAGGAGCGGTTTGAGGGGCGCGAGGGCGGTTACACGCGCATCGTGAAGCTCGGTCGTCGTCAGGGAGATGCCGCCCCGATGGTGGCCTTCCAGTTGGTGGATTACATCCCCATCAGCTAAGAGGTGAAGAGCGGCCCCTCGCCATCCGCCGGATGGGGAGCGGGTCAGGGGGTGGAGCGATGCCCGTCGCATTGTTGCTGGCCTATGACGGCACCGACTTTCGCGGGTATCAGCGCCAGCGTGCCGGGCATGGGCCAACCGTGCAGGACACGCTGGAAACAGCCTTGCAGCAGGTCTGCGGCGAGGCGGTGGCGACGGCGGCAGCAGGCCGCACCGATGCCGGGGTGCATGCGCGGGGGCAGGTGGTGACGTTCACCCCACCCGCGACGCGTCGCCTCAGCCCCACAGAGTGGCAGCGCGCGTTGAACGCGCATCTGCCGCAGAGCGTGGCGGTGCGCGCAACCTGCGCGGTTGCCGAAGGCGTGCATGCGCGCAGATCGGCCCTGGCGCGAGCTTATCGCTATCGCATCCTGCTCGACGCGGTGCGCGACCCACTGCGCGAGCGCTATGCGCATCGTGTGGCGCAACCGCTGGATGTCGCGGCGATGCGGCAGGCATGTCAATTTCTGCTTGGCGAGCATGACTTCGCCGCCTTTGGCCACAGCCCCTGGGATACGCCGGGGGAGCCGAAGCGCAACACGGTGCGCATCCTGCACCGGGCGGAGATCGCGCCGCAGGGCGACGAGGTCTGGTGCGATTTCGCCGCCAACGCCTTTCTCACCGGCATGGTCCGCCGGCTGATGGGCGTCTTGCTGCTGGTGGGAGCCGGAAAGCTATCCCCGGCCCAGGTGGGGGAGATCCTCGCCGCCCGCCGCAGCGATCATCCTGGACCAGCAGCGCCAGCCTGCGGGCTGTGCTTTATGCAGGTAACGTATCCTGCCGGAATGCTATCCTGGCCGGCAGACACATATGATGGAGAAGCGACAAATGACCACCTATAGCGCGCGCGCGAGCGAGCTTGAGCCTCGCTGGTACATCATTGACGCGCAAGATCAGGTGTTGGGCCGGCTGGCGTCGCAGATCGCGCTGATCTTGCGCGGCAAGCACAAGCCGACCTACACCCCCAACCTGAACTGCGGCGATTTCGTCATCGTCATCAATGCCGAAAAGATCGCCGTCACCGGCAAACGCCTGGATCAAAAAGTCTATTATCGCCACTCGCAATATCCTGGTGGCCTGAAGGCGGAGACGCTGCGCCATGCGCTGCTCAAACATCCGGATCGCCCCATTCGCCACGCGGTCAAGGGGATGATTCCCCACAACCGTCTGGGCGCAGATATGCTCAGCCGCCTGAAAGTGTATGCTGGGCCGAACCATCCGCATCAGGCCCAGAAACCGATCCCGTGGGAAGCGCCCACGCCCGAAACCTATACCGACATCGTTCGGTAAATTGCAGGGGCGAGATGAAGCCCCAAGAATTGTAGGGGCGACGGCATGCCTCGCCCGATTCAGGAGAAGATCGTGGCCACCAAAACCTCAGGACCCGCCGATTACATTCCTGCCGTCGGTCGCCGCAAGACGGCGGTGGCGCGCGTGCGCGTCTTCCCCGGCGGCAACGGCAACATCATCGTCAACGGGCGCGATTCCAACGCCTATTTTGGGCGCGAGGCGCTCACCAGCCTCATCCGCCAGCCTTTGCGCGTGGTGGATATGGGCAGCAACTTCAACATCACCGTCAAGGTTGTCGGTGGCGGCGTCAGCGGCCAGGCCGGTGCCATCCGTCACGGCATCGCCCGCGCGCTGGTGAAGATCGACGAAGCCACCAAACAGCCGTTGCGCCAGGCGGGCTTGCTTACCCGCGACCCGCGCGTGAAAGAGCGCAAGAAATACGGCCTCAAGCGCGCTCGCAAGCGCCCGCAGTACACGAAGCGCTGATCCGCGTTGCGCTTCTGTCGTATATGCCGCCCGCGAGGGTGGCTTTTTTATTTGGTAGGTGCCGGCAGGTAAAATGCACCCCACGCTTCATGTCGGCTTGCCCTCTGGCGCGTCTTCTTATATAATGAGAAAGCATTGGTTCAGATGGTGAAGTAAGGAGCTTTGGCCGCATGCATATAAACGATATGCCGTTAAATCCCCCAATGATTCCCGATCACGTCGATATCGTTCAATTGGTCGATGAATTTTTCCTGGCGTATAACGCAGCCAGGCTGCGGGAAGCATGTCACCTGCTGAAAACCAAGATCCTCAAACCGCGGGTGACGGTGGGCCTCACGCTTTCCGGCGCGCTCACCCCAACGGGCCTGGGCTACGCCGCCGTTGTGCCCCTCATCAAGAACGGCTTCGTCGATTGGATCGTCTCTACCGGGGCGAATCTTTATCACGACATGCACCGCTCGCTGGGATTCAATCTTTATCAGCATGGGCCGCAAGCGGATGACGTTGAGTTGCATAGCAAAAAGCTGATTCGCATCTATGACATCATTTTTCCCCAGGAGGTCCTCTATCAAACCGACGCCTTCATTTATCGCTGTCTGGAAGCGGATGAGTTTCAGCATCGCATGAGTTCCGCCGAGTTGCACCATCGTCTGGGGCGTTACACCAGCGAGCGTGCAAAGCTGCTCGCCACGCCATACACATCCATCCTTTCCGAAGCCTATGAGGCCGGCGTCCCCATCTACACATCCAGTCCGGGCGACTCAACCATCGGCATGAATATTGCCGCCATGCGCTCCGTTGGCAAAGAGGTCGGCTTCGACCCCGAAGCAGATGTTACCGAGACAACGGCGATTGTCTATCGCGCCAAGCAAAACAACGGCGAAAGTGCCATCATCGTTTTTGGCGGCGGCAGCCCCAAAAATTTTGCCCTGCAAACCGAACCCCAACTGCAAGAGATCCTCGGATTTGACGAAAAAGGGCATGATTACTTTATCCAAATCACTGACGCGCGACCCGACACAGGGGGCCTTTCCGGTGCAACGCCACAAGAAGCGCTCACCTGGGGAAAGGTGAACCCTGAGCAACTGGCCAGCGCCATCGTGTGTTATGCTGACTCCACCATCGCGCTGCCCATCATCGTGGCCTATGCGCGCGCCACCTGTCCGCCGCGCCCGCTCAAACGGCTCTATGACGCCCGCGAAGAGAGCGTGCGCACGCTGAACCAGCTCTATCATGAAAAATGGCAAGAGCGCAAACCCACCTGATTGAGGAAAACCATGACCTATCCCATCGTGCCTTTCGAGCGCTTTCAGGCCTTCCACGCTGCCTTTGACGGCGAGCGCAGCGGCATCTGGCAGATCTGCGCCCAGTGCGGTGGGCGCTGCGAATGGCATAAGATTGGCTCGTTGATGCCCGGCGAAAAAGAATATATCGCCGCCTATCTGGGGCTGCCGGTGGACGAATTCGCCGACGCCTATCTTGACGGCATCGCCACCCCGCGCGGCACAGTGGATGTGCTCAAGCTCAAGCTGGGCTGCCCTTTTCTGGATGAGCGCTATCACTGCCTGCTGGCTGATAAGAAGATCAAACCCGTCCTTTGCGAGGTCTATCCGGTAGTCTTCGAGGTGGAGGAGCACACCCGCCCCGACGGCAGTCAAGACCTGCATGTGCGCTTCCTGGTGGACGAAGTGGACTGCCCGCTCATGCATGCCACCTATCAATGGAAGAACCGCACCATCACTAATCCTCACCACCAGGAATATCGCACCTATTTCGAGACGATCGGCATTCAGCGCCTGGCGGATGTCGCCGCGCCAGCCTCATGGTATTGGACGGTGGCGCAATATGACAGCGAAAACTTCGACTATCGCGCTCTTGAACAGGCGCGCGGCGTTCCGGTGAATCGCTATGCCCTGCTGACGCTGGACCAACTGATGGCGTGCCGCATCGGCCACGACCTCTAACACCACTCATCATTTTCTCATCCCATGCCACAATCACATCAGGGTGCAGTCGCGTTCACGCTTTTTTTTCGCGATTCGTATCCTGCTCTGTTGACAGAGCATCAAACACCCCCTATAATAGCGACATGTCTACCTGAATGCTAGCAAATAACGAAGCGAGCATGAGGTGTTCTCATCTCGCCGCCAGGGGGGAAACGACGATGCAGGCTGCGCAAACAACCACGCGAGATGAAGAACATGAAGCCGTCACGCTCAGCGAGATCCTGGCCTATCTGAACCCACCCAACCAGGACTATGCCAGTCTGGCGAGCCGCGCAAAGCTCAGCATCGCCTCCTACCAACAACGAGGACCGCGTTATCATGTTGAAGCCGGCATGGCGAGTTATTTCTTTCTCTTTGGGCGCGGCTATCTTTACTGGCAGCAAAACTATTTGTATAACACGATCCACGAATATTTTTACAGCGCCTATGTGCGCGCCACCAGCATGAGCAAAGAGATCGCCCAAAACCAGGCGCTCAATGGGTTGCTCTATTACTTCTCGCGCATGATGATCCACTATTCGCGTTGTGAAAACTCCGTCATCTCGAATAATCCCAGTGCGTGGGAGTTTCATTCCGCGAAAGCGCTGAGTTTTGCCAATGCTGTTCTGGCCATCCTGGATGGCCGGCGCAACGAACTTTTGGCGGCCTTTCAAGAGGATGCTTCCGGTATTTTGGCCACCATCCGCCAATATGTCGCGACCAACAGCACGTTATATAAGAGCATCAATCTCAGTGCCAGGGTCTATCTGGGGGCAAAGGTTGAGAGCACCGAGATCAACGCCGCGCTCGAACAGGTGAAGACCCTTCCCTCAGCGGAATTGGCCTCTGAAATGAATGCTCACCTGACGTTTGCCAGGCGCTATCTGGGCCTGAAGCAGCACTCGCCTGCCGATATCATCATCCGCCGCGCCAATGTTACCCTGCGCGGGATCGGCTCCATCCCGGAAATTGAGCATATCAAGCGCATCTTTGACTTATTCGATGATCCCGAATATGGATACAAGAAAATGAAAGAAGAGGTGCAAAAGATCGGCGGCCTGCCGGCGCAAACGGTGGATCTTTCCGCCATGCAAGATATCTTCGAGACCGCGCTGGGCGTGGATAATCTCAAAGAGTTAGAATTTGATCTCACGCCGAACCGCGACGAGGATGATACCTCCCCAAACGGCATCAGCCCTTCGCTCACCTTCACCTTAAACGATGGAAATGTCACCCTCCCCTATGTGGCGGATAAGTTTGTGGTGAAAATCTCGCGCCTGGGAACGGTCAGCGTCGAGATCACCTTCGGCGTGGAAGACATCTCGCTTTCCCACCTGCGGCAGATTGAAACGTTGGTAGCGCCCCACATGGGGGAGATCAGCATCACCTGGGAGGGCATGCATCCCGATTCCCACGAGCAGAAACATGGGACGCAAGCGTCATCCCAGGTGATGCAGACCAACTTCGTCGAACAATATCTGCTGGTTCAGGACGCGCTGAACACCCTGCGTGCCATGCCGGGCGTCTGGGATGTGTATCAGAACTGGACCACCAGCATTCTTCCGGCATATGCGCAATTTTTAGCAGAAACGATCGATGAACCAACGAACCTGAGCACATATCGTGAGAAGCTGGAAGAAGAGGAAGCAGAAGATGACGCTCCCGATATGACGAGCGCATCAAAGAAAAAGAAGCTGACGCCGGAACAGCTAAACATTCAGGAAAATATCGTGAAGTGGGAAGGCTATTATGCCGCCATGAACCGGCACATTGTGGAGATTCGCTCCGCCATCGTCGCTTCACGGAATCCCGATGCGCAAAAGGTGCTCGCCGACCTGATGCCGTCCAACGTCAAATCGGGCTATTTCAAGGATATTTTTCAACAGATCTTTGATGGGCTGTGCGATTATCTGAACCATCTGGCGAAAAAACACGGCCTGTCGCCGACGGGCATTGACTATGATCCCAATATCGGCTGGCAAACGATTGTGTGTTGCACGAACCTGGCGTTGCGTCAGGCGGATGGGCAGACAACGGACATCGAAGACATTGCGGCGATTGAGGGTCTTGATGATTTCAAGGGATTGCTGATTCAGAGCCGTGAAGCGCGGGCCACCATCGAGGACTGGCATCTGGTGAAAGAGCCGGCATATCAGAACCGTGCCATCATTCGCTCGCACACCAGCGATTTTATGGTCCTCAGCGAAAATCGCGCCTTTCTTTTCTTTTGCGATGATCCCCAATATCTGGTGGATCAATATGTTTCGACGGTGCGCATCATTGCCAACTTGCGCGCCATCGTCGTCGCCTTTAACGAACAGATCAAGAATGAACTGACCCGGCTGAACAAGTTTCAGATCACCTATGAGAATACCCTCAAGGGAGGGAAATCGGCGGAGTTAAACGCCCTTAACGACAACCTGGATGAGCATCGCAGCCAAATCGAAGCGTTGCGCATCCGCGCCGGGCAGGTGCTTGAATTGCTGCGGTCATCCATGTTGTCAAAATATCCCGACCATAGCGATCTGATGAAGGCGCTCATCGCCGACAGCAACATCTTGGCGGTGCGCGATGCCCTGAAAGAAAACGTCGCCGAACTCGACCGTTTTCAAGGCTATGTGGGTACCCGGCTGCAAAAACGCATCGCCGACATCTCCGAATCGCAGCAACGCTTCATGAACATTTTGCTGTTGATCATCGGCGTGGTGAGTTCGGCAGCGGCCATCGAGCCGATCTCGCAGCTCATCATCCGCGTGGCCAGGTTCTTCGGCACCTCTCTTACCCTGGCGGATGTCGATATCTATGTCATTGCCGGGCTTGTCGCGATCTTTAGTGGTATACTCTTGTGGAGGACGCGGCGTCCTCGCTGATCTGCGCATGCTTGCAGAAAAAAGTGAAAGGCTCTGAAAATGTATGATGGCAATTGATGGCGCGACGATTCAGCGTTTTGAAAGCGCGGTCAATCCTCTCTTGGAACGGGGGGCATCCGTTGCGGAGATCGAAGCGGCGGCTGCTTCATCTGTTGCCGCCATCGCGCCCGCGGATCGCGCGTTGTTGGTGCAAGCATTGGGCGAGGCGTTGCACCCAACGCGATTTTTCAACGAACGCATCATCAAACCCGATGCGCGTTTCCAGGCGACCTATGCATTGCTGGCCTATTCGTTCGATGAAGCCGAGCGCGATCCGTATGATCGCTTCTTGACCATGCTGGCAAACACCGCGTCTTGCGCCAACGATCATCCCATCATCATGATGGATCGCTATGCACAGATTCCCGGCGTGCAACGTTATGACAATGATGGCGTTTTGCGTCACTTCAGCTATAATCCTGCCGCCACAACGGAACTGACAGTGAGCCTGGTGAGTGGCAATTACATGTCGCTCATGCGCGCCAGCAGCTTGCGAGAATCCATCGGTGCCATCGGGCATCTGGTGACGCGGCTGCACTTTCGGCGCGGGCAGGGGCATGGCTCGCGCATGTTGCAGGCGTTTGAAGATGAAGTGGCCGCCGAGGCGCGCCGGCGCGGCGAAACCCTGAAGTTGGTTGCGCTGGAAGCCGAGCCGGATTCGGTTGGATTCTGGTACAAACAGGGATATCGCTGGGTGAAAGACACCACCTACGCCCAGCCGCCGCTCGACTTTGATCCCGTCACCGGCGTGCCGATTCATCCTGAGGTTCCCGAAACGCTGATGGTCAAGCTCATTGGCGCGCCGGAGGCCACATCGATTGACACCACGCTCATCAAAGACACGGTCAAGATGATGTATGAGAACTGGTGCATCGAAAAAGCGGCGGAGTTTGGCCCCATCGTCACCAACGTTGCGCGCGATTACGTCTTCGGCAAAGTCTATCGTGCTTTCCTCGATTCACTGCCAAACGCCGACACCGTCGCGCTCGTCCCGCCCCCATCCCTCGCCTGATGCGTTTGTTGTTGTATCGTTGTGTTCATGAGCAAAGGAGCATGTCAATGGTTGTCATCGTTTTTACCAATCGCTTGCGCGCAGATGCCGATCTTCAGGCATACGAACAGCACGGCAATGAGATGTACGCGCTCGCCCAGCAAAACCCCGGCTTCGTCTCCATCAACGAGTATTCCTCAGAGGATGGGGAACACGTCACCATCGTCCAGTTCACGACCTTAGAGGCGCTGGAACAATGGCACACCCAGCCTGACCACATGCGCATGCAGCAGATGGGCCGCGAGCGCTTTTATGAGTCATACACCATCCAGGTCTGCAACACGGTGCGCCAATATGCCTTCGATGCCAAAGAGGGCCGCCGAGTCATCCAGTGAAAATTCTCATCTTTTTGCATGAAACCGCGATCATGCACCACGCCGCGCTCGGCTAACGATGCGAGGCGCGCACGCCAGGTGATCGAGCGCGATCCGACGGTGAGCGAATACCATACCTCATGCGCCGGTTGAGAACGCCGCCGCAAAGGTTCTCGCGTGCAGCCGGCAGGGCGATGAGATCGTCTATCTGCGTTCTCATCGTCTGCCGGAACATGCCACGCAAGATCAGGCGGCTGGCCCCCCAAAGGGGGGCGGTTTTCGCCCCGGTCATTGCCCCTATTGGATCAGCGGCGCGGCTTCTTCCATGGGCGACCATGTGCCCCAGGCACCGCCGGGCTTCTGCTGGAAGATATGCCACAGGTTGCCTTTGGCATCCAGCGCGAACAGTTCCAGACGACCATCGGCCTCGCGCGTCATCGTCGGCGTGCCCGCGAAGCTCTGATGCGCTTGCGGCACGGACCACTTCGACCACGTCGCGCCCTGCTGCATCGACAGCCATACGTTATGGTCGGTGCCGAGCGCGATGATCACGAGATGTCCGCTGTGATCTATCCCAACCGCCGGGTCGCTCGTTGCCTCGAAGCTGGATTGCGCGTGCTTCCAGGCGCTCCATGAGCCGCCCGCTGTCGTTTGCGCTGTCGTCCAGATGTTTTGGTCGTGGCCGCGCGCAAAGATGTGCAACAGCCCGTTGCCATCGCGGATGATGCTCGGCGCGCCAGCGAAGGTGAGCGCCGCTGCCGTTCCTGAAACGCCCGATTTGCCTGAGGTCGGCGGCGCGTCAGACTGCACCTGGCGCTGCACCGACAACCAGCCAAACCAACTGCCGTTCGGGATCTGCTGGAAGTTCAACCAGATGTCGTCATCTGTGCCACGCGCGACCACTTCCAGCCGCCCATCCGTGTCTTGCGTCACGGAAGGGTTGCTGACGAAACCAAGCGCGTTTGTGTTGGTCTGGGCATTGCCCGGCAGGGGCAGCGGTTGCCAGCCGGCGAAGGCACCGTTGGGAGCGCTCTGCACGCTGTGCCACATCTGCTTGTCGGTGCCACGCGCAAAGATCTCGATGGTGCCGTCCGCGTTGCGCGCCACCGCCGGCGTGCCGGTGAGCGGCGTGCTCCCTGCAATCTGCTGCCAGCCTGCCCAGCCCTTGCCGGGTGCGGATTGTGGGTCGGCCCACATGGTGCCGTTCTTGTCGATGGCGAAGATCACCAGCCGCCCGTCATCTTCTTGTCCGATAGCGGGGTCGTTGGCGAACGATGCTACGCCGGGCAACTCTTGCCATGGATTCCACAGACCATTCGGCGCTTGCTGTGTCTTCTGGCGGATGGTGCCATCTTTCCCACGCGCCACGATCACCAGCCGGCCATCCGTATTTGCCCCAATGTAGGTATAGATGGGCGCGAGCTTGACCGGCACATGGCCCACAATATCGCCGTCGGCGCAATCTGAATCGATATCCGGCAGGGTGACGCCACCCCACGTTTCAGGATGATCCAGGCTCGCGCCGCCGTTGACGAGATATTGGAAAATGCGGTGCCCGTGCCACGCGCTGTCGCTGAGAGCGGCGTTGCCATAGACGGTGCACTGGCTGGAATAGCCGGCGGTGGGCGATGTAAAGCCCTTGTTGACCAGCCAGACATCATCCGGCTGGGTGACATTGGCACGCACCAGCGCCTTGACGTTGCGCGCTGCAATATACACGCCGGCCTTGTAGCCCTGCGCGTGCAATTCCTGCACCCATCCGTTGATGAAGGCATCAACAGCAGCGTCGCATTGGCCGCCGGCGTGATCCTCGTAATATTCCATGTCGAAATAGACGATGGAGCCGGGATAGAGATATTCGCCGTGCAGCGCGGTGGCCGCATCATCAGCGGAATTTTGGCCCTCCACGAAAGCGACCGTTGGGTTGAGGTCGATGGTCGCCACATTCAGGCCGGGTGCCAGGCATGCCGACGGCACTTGCAGACCGACATAGGTCGGCAGCAAGCCCCAGCCCATCCCATACGCCTCAGCGATCCATTCCGGCGAGGGAGCCTGCTTGCAAGCGCGATTGATGCCACCGATATAGATGTTCATCCAACGATAGGGCGAGCTTTTCCACCATGCCCGCATCACATTCATCCCTGGTGCCGAGCAGATGTCGAACCCTGGCGCGGTCGTGTGGCTGGTGACGGCGATCGGTACCAGCGGGATTTTCGGCGCGGCGAAACTGGCGCGCAAGGCGAAAGCCCCCAGCGCGCCCAGCGCCAATGCCGCGCTCAACACCACAATGACCATCCACCTGCCGTTGCCCCTCATCCGCTGCCTGCGCTTTCGTTGGTTGCTCGTTGTCACAGTGTCCTTGTTCCCCCTGCGGTGAACGCGCATCATGAGCGCGCTCGCAGCCCAGTGCCGGCCTCTTGCCAGACGCCTACGCTTTAGCTTGCCGGAAATCGCGCGGAAAGTCAACAGGAAGTTTTTCACAATCTGGACAATGAAGGATAGCGCGAGTGGGGACGCGACGAGTTGCGCTCAGCGCCATAGGACATATGGCACTGAAGATTGGTGGGACATCATTTGGGGCGATGTCGCATCTCTTCAGGATTGGGGGTAATATTTCTGGAAGATAGGTGGCTTGTTAGAGATAATGATGAGGACGCTTTTGCAGCAGCCTTCATGTCTTTTCAGGTGGAAAACCAGCGGCAATACGATATTCTTCCTCAGTGATGCGGTCAGCAGCGAGCAGTTCTTGCAAATAATCTTCTCGCGTTGCGGGACAAGCGAGAAGTTCTTTCCACAAGCTCAAACTGCAACGCATTTCCAGTGCCATCATTTTGAGGATTTGGGGGCTAATAGTTGAATTATTGCGTAAGCTATGTGAGCGCATACACCATCCAACCAACCGGCCATTAATGTAAAAACCCCGCTTCTGATGATTACCTTGCACGGCGCGGCATCCTAATTTACGAAGGGTAGCGCGGTCGAAATCTTCTCCGGTGGCCATCGGCTATGCTCCCTCACTGTAGGCGCAAGTAGATGCGAAGGAGATGAAGTTCTTCAGCGACATGGGGTGCAAGAGTGGATTCTTCCTCAGTCAACCACGCCATATGTTCAACCAATGCATCGAGGAAGGTAGTAAGCGCATCGCGTGGATTATCTGCTGCTTCGTAAATAGGGCTGATAGGGCTTGTGGCAATGTAAAGACCATCTTCCGGCAGAAGCATCACAGGAAAATGAACGAGCACCTGAACCGGTTGGTTAGGGATTTGTTGAATATCTACGAGGATTTGCGGCGCAAAGAAAAAGCGCGGTGGTTCAATCACTGAAGGTGCAACGCTCATCGAGGCATGTGATAGATTGAGAAAACCAGCGTGCGCAGAACCTGAAGGGGCAATGGGGGTCAGGTTAGGCATTGCCTTCATCCTCCTTTCCATGTGGTTCTGCTAATGCATTGGCCTGTTCAACACTCTGTTTATACAGCGTGAGTTGATTCTGTAGAAGATTCACCAGTTGCTCCATGACCACCGGCGTCACCGCACAGCGAAACAGCGGTGTTCCATTCAGCGTGTTAATTTGAGCAAGGTCATCAGGAGTACGTATTGTTGGCGGGAAAACCACCCCAAGTGTAAAGAAGAAAGCATCTTGAGCAATGCTGACATTTACCAAGTTGACGTAGTGGACAGGTAATTGAGATATATCCTCAAATTGCACATCAATTGCCCGTGGAGCTAATGGGTCTGAATCAGTTTGCGACATCCAATGCTATCCTTTCCGCTGATAACGCCTCGCTGTCAATATGGTACCATCAACCACGTAGATCGGCAACAAACGCTCACTTCTAAAGCGAACGATAGTTGTCACTGCCTCGTAAAACAAGTGGCCGAAACTCCCATCCATTAATGGTCCTATGTCGCCGCCGTCTTTGCCGCAGATGGGATATGATAAAGAAAGGGGAAGTAGGGGCAACATACGCAAACAAACAGGATGGTGTCAACGCCGATGGCCGGGCAATCACAAACGCTTTATCGCAAGTGGCGCTCGCAAACCTTCAGCGACCTGGTGGGACAAGACGGGGTGATTCGCACCTTGCGCCAGGCCGTCGCTCAACAGCGCCTGACGCACGCCTATCTGTTCTGTGGCCCGCGTGGCACCGGCAAGACTTCCACCGCACGCCTGCTGGCGAAGATGGTCAATTGCGCCAATCCCCGCGACGGCGAACCCTGCAACGAGTGTTTGTCGTGTGTCGAGATCACCGAGGGACGTTCCACCGATGTCTTTGAGATCGACGCCGCATCGAATCGCGGCATCGACGAGATTCGCGATCTGCGCGACCGCGTGCGCATTGTTGCGGCAGCAGGCAAGACACGTGTGTTTATTATTGATGAAATTCATATGTTAACAACAGAGGCGTTCAATGCCCTGTTGAAGACGTTGGAAGAGCCGCCGCCACACGTGATCTTCGTTCTGGCGACGACCGAAGCGCACAAGGTGCCGGCGACGGTGGTATCGCGCTGCCAGCACTTCGAGTTCCGGCGCATCGCGTTGCGCGACATCATCAGCCGGCTGGCGTATGTCTGCGAGCAAGAGGGCATGCGCGCCGAGCCGGAAGCGTTGGATGCGCTGGCGCGGGCAGCGGCGGGCGGCATGCGCGACGCGCTGAGCCTGCTGGACCAAGCCCGCGCCTTTGGGGGCGACGCCATCACCGCCGAGGGCGTGCGCGCTATGCTCGGCATGGCGGATCCCGCCCTGGTGCGCGAGATCGTGACCTTTGTGCGCGAGGGTGACACGGCAGGCGGGTTGCATCGCATCAACGCGCTGGCGCAGTCGGGGGTTGATCTGCGCCAGTTGTCAAGCCAGATTGCTGAGATCTGGCGGCAACTGATGCTGGCCCGCGCCGGAGCCGATCTGGTGACACTGCTGGACGTGACGGAAGAGACCGCCGCCGATCTGAAGGCGCTGAGCGCGAATTTCCCGCTGGAAACGCTGACCGAATGCGCGCGCATCTTCGCCCGCAACGATGTGGGGGCGCGCGTGCAGGTGGTGCCGCAACTCGCCCTGGAACTGGCCTTTCTGGATTGCGTGGCCGTGATGCAGGGCAAGCGCCCGATGTCCGAAGCGCCAGCGCGCCCTGCGGCAGCGCCGGCTCAGCCAAATGCCGCCCCCTCAAGCGCCACAGTGCAGCATGGAGCCTCTCAGCCGGGTAGTGCTGCTCCTGCATCGCCCAGCCGGCCCGCGCCTGATCCCATCCCGATCACCGCCGCGCCATCGGCCCGCGCTCAGGCACCAGCAGAACCATCGCGCCCGCAGCTTGAGACGGTGCCCCCTCAGGCCACACCGGCGAGCAATGGCCACAAGCCAGCGCCGAAATCGGCTTCCGTGCCGGAACCGCCCCCGTCACCGGCGTTGCGCGAAACATCGCAGAGCTATGCTGCGGCTCCGCAGGTTTTCGCCGCTGTCGCCCAGCAGTGGGATTTGATCAGGAAGATCTGCAAGCAGAATAGCAACAGCGTGGCGGCGCTGCTGGCGGCGGCCACGCCCGTCGCGGCAGAGGCGAGCGATCCCGTCACCCTTGTCATCGCGGTGGAACATGCCTTTCACCTGGAAAAGCTCTCGCAGCCCGCGAACCGGCAGCGGGTGGTGTGGGCCGTGCAGCAACTGCTGGAGATCGCCTGTCAGGTGCGCTTCATTCCCCAGAGCGAGGCCGGAGATTATGCCGCGCTGAACAATCCCGCGCCGCCAACGCCCACACCCGCGCCCGCGTCGCCAACGCCTGCACCGGATGCCGGCCCGGCCCCGGCATCATTCACTCCCCCGCGCGGCTCCGTGCCGGATGTTGCTCCCGCACCGCAGCCCAATCCGCCGGCTCCCCAAGTGCGCACCCCCACACCCGCATCGCCGCAACAAGATGCGCTGGTGCAAGCCCTGCAACGGGAATATCGGGCTACCCTCACCGGCGTGCGCCGCCTGGAATCATAGCCTGATTGTCTTCTGATGGTACTATTGCCGATGCAACACAGGATGGCGCTGCTATAGTTTCATCAAGAAGGGATGGTGGCATGCGCGAAAGTACTCCCCACATCGTGATTCTTGCGAGCGGCACGCGGCTGAGCGCCGCCCATCACGCCGTGCTGGCACGCGGCGCATACACCGTGCATCAGGCGGCGTCGGTGGCCGAGGCGCATCAGTGGCTTGTCGAGCATCCAGCGAGCGTTGTCGTGCTGTGCGCTCGCAGCGTGGCAGAAACGGTGGCCGCGCTGGCGCAGAGCATCACGCAGGCGGGCATGCCGGCACGCATCCTGGTGGTGGCACAGCGACCCACCGTGCGCGGCGCAACGGCAGCGATGCAGGCGGGCGCGTTCGATTATCTCAGCGCCACCGCCAGCCCCAGCCAATTCAGTTCGGCTCTGCGCCGGGCGCTGGCAGCCATCCCTGCTCCTGCGCAACCAGCATATGCGCCGCTTCCCGCACGGTCACAGACAACGGACGATCTCATCTCGCTCGTTTCGCATGAATTGCGCACACCGCTCATGGCCATCAACGGCTACCTGGAGATCTTGCAGAAATATCACGACAAAATCCCGCCCGATAAAGCGCAAGATTTCATCAATCGCTCATTGCAGGCAACGGGGGAACTGGCCTATCTATCGGAGATGCTGGTGCAGGTGTTGCAGTGCGAGGCGGGGCGACACGCGCCACGCGGCAAGCTGGTGGCACTCGCGCCGGTGGTGGTCTCGGCAGTGGCACAGTGTGACGCTCAGGCAGATCGCCACGCCATCATCACCGATGTTGCTCCCGATGCGCGCGTGTGGGCAGATCCCATGGCGCTGCAACAGGTCATTCGCAATCTCGTGAGCAACGCCGTCAAATATTCGCCGCAGGGGGGTACCATCACCATCAGCGCCGTCCACGCTATGGCCGGCATGGTGGAGATCGTCGTGCGTGATGAAGGCATCGGCATGACGCCGGAACAGATCGGCCAGTTGTTCCAGCGGTTTTCGCGCGTCCACGACGCCGCGCGCTGGCCGGAGATTCGCGGTACCGGCCTGGGCTTGTATATATGCCGTCAGCTTGTCACCACGCATGGCGGCGCGATCTGGGCGGAAAGCGAACCGGGCAAGGGCAGCACCTTCCACGTGCGCTGGCCCGTTTCCCCTGCAAGACGTAAGCATCATCCATCACGGCAAGGAAGCGGGCGAATGAATTCGCGCCTGAGCGCCTAGCAGCGACAAAGTTCGGTCAAGCCGGACTTCCAGCCAGCGCAGGCGACGGGCGAGGCATGCAGGGCGTGATGGGGAGGAAACTGAGCGCGATGAATCGCGCTCCTACATGTGTGGGTTTGCTTATGACACAACATCGACTGTGCGATCTAGTCGTCTTTGATCTGGACGGCACCCTGGTGGACACCGCTGGGCTGCATGTTGCTGCCAGTCAGGCGGCGGCCCGTGCCGTCTTTGGGCAAGAGGTTGCGCTGGAAGTGGTGACGCGCAGCCTGGGCCTGCCGCTGCAAGAGTCGATGGCGGTCATCAGCGATGGGCGCGGGCAGGTGATGGAGCTGGTGGCGGCGTTCCTGGCGCATTATTCGGCGCACGAAGGTGAAGGCGCGCAATGCTTCCCTGACGCCATTCCCACCCTTGCGGCGTTGCGCGCGGCGGGATATCCCCTGGCGCTGCTTTCCAACAAGCTGCGCGCCTGGGGCACGGCAGAGATCGCCCGTTTGGGCCTTGCGCCATTCTTCGCGCAGGTGGTTTTCACCGAGGATATGCCCGTTCCCAAGCCCTCACCACTGGCGGTGGAACCCCTGCTGCGCGCTTTCCATGTGAAAGCAAAGCGCGTGTTGCTCATCGGTGACGGCGTTGGCGACATCCAATGCGCCCAGGCGGCAGGCGCACTTGCGGGCGCTGCGCTGTGGGGGCCACACGATCCAGCGCCGCTTCTTGCTGCCAGGCCACACTATGCATTCCATCAAATGAGCGAGATCTTGGAACTTTTGGGGAGATGAAGCGGTCTTTGGATATAAAGGGAGGGATGATGACGTGATGAAAAAACAGATCTATCTTCTGGGATTGGCGCTGCCGATGTTGGGGCTTTCTATCTGGTTGTTTGCCGCCCTGTCTGGATGGGGAACCTCGTCATCCACGATCAGTCCTGTACGATCCATGCCACTGCCATCCTCGCAGATGACGCTCAGCATCACCAGATATATGCCGTTTTCCACGCCCCATCTCGTGACGGTGACGATCCATGATGCCGCCACCATCAGCGCGCTTTATCGCCACCTTTTGGCGTTGCCGTTGCTGCCCACACTACCACCAGGAGCGGTCATCAGTTGTCCGATGGATACGGGGCTTCGTTATGACATGAACTTTTATCACGGCACGCAGTTGTTTTTCCATGCCCGCGCATATCCAACAGGATGCGCGTCCGTCACACTTGGGCAAAGCGATCTGCGTGATTGCGACATGGATGTGCGCATGACCTTGCTGAATCTGGTGAACGCCGCTTTAGGATCACCCACCGCCGCGTATACACCCTGATAAGTTGGCGCGGTTCATGCGTTGAGCTTGGCGCAGAGTATCCGGCGCGCAGGGTTGCGTGCCACGCGGGCGAAGGGAACATCGCAATGGATCACGGCAAAAACGCGGGCCAGCTTATTTTGGTGGCCGAAGACGACCTTACGATGGCGCGGTTCATCCGCAAATCGTTGGAAACGGCGGGCTATGTGCCGCAGATGGTGGAAACTGGCCAGGACGCCCTGCGCCTTGCTGCCACGCTGCACCCAGACGTGATTGTGCTGGATGTCGGCCTGCCGGATGCGAACGGGATGGATGTCTGCCGCCAATTGAAAAGCGATCCCCACAGTGCTGACATTCCGGTGCTGTTTCTGACGGGACAAAATGATATCAGCGACCGCATCAACGGGCTGGATGCCGGCGCGCAGGATTATCTGACCAAGCCGTTCGATATGCAGGAGTTCATCGCTCGCTTGCGTGCCATCATGCGCACCCAGGAAGAGATTCGCCAGAAGCAAGCGCAGATGAATCAGCGCCAGGAAGAATTGATGGCGATCATTAATCACGAGTTGCGCGCCCCGCTCACCGTCATCAGCATGGCCTCGCAGATCCTCGCCGAAAATCACCAGATCAGCGAGCAGCGACGCGAACAACTCATCACCAGCATCCGCAACAGCGCCGGTTCGCTCACGCATATCGTGGATGACCTGCTCTATCTGGTGAATCCCGCGCGTCACCTGCGCACCTGCCACCTGCGTCCCCTGGTGCAGAGCGTGGTGGAAGAATGCCGCCCGCTGGTGCATGAGCACGGCCTGCACCTGGCCGCGCGCCTGCCCCAAGAACTGCCCCCGCTGGTGGTGGATGAAGCGCATCTGCGCCGGGCGCTGCGCCACCTGATCGATAATGCCGTCAAGTTCACGCCGCGCGGCGGCATCATCACCATCACCGTCGCGGCCATTCAGCAAGGCAACGTCATCGCCAGCGAGCCGGGCACCGAACAAGAGATTGTCGCCGCAACGCCCGACACGTTGCTGCCCGCCGGCAACGAGGAACCCTGGGCGCTCATCGCCGTGCGCGACACCGGCATCGGCATCGCTCCGGAACATCACCGCCACGTCTTTGAGCCGTTTTATCAGGTGGATACCAGCACCTCGCGCACCACGCAGGGTCTGGGCCTCGGCCTGGCTGTCGTCGCCGCTTTCGTGCGATCGCATCACGGCCACCTTGCCGTGCGCAGCGGCAACGGCATGGGTACTGAGATTCACCTGGCGCTGCCCCTGCGCCAGCCCGCCGACGACGTGAAGCAACATCTCGGCCTGGCTGACGGCCCCGAAGGCGCGTGAAACAGAAGCGAGATACGGAAATGCTCACGAATGGCATGGAATGACGGGGTGGATGGAGCAACTGAACACCCATCGCTCGCGTTGCCGCCGGCGGAGCTGCCCCCGGTGACGACGCCACAGATCACACCGGTGCGGTTACGGCGCATGGAACTGGCGGACAGTCCCGCCGCGTTTGTGCTGAGCGAGATCGCGTTTGATCCCCCCGGCGCGGCGACAGCCGAAGAGCATGCCGCCCGGCAAGAACGCTGGTCGCGCCAGGGACGCGCATGGCATAGCTGGCTGCACGCGCGGGCGGGCGATAACGCCTGGGTCGCCACCAGCGGCGCGGATGATTGCGTCGTCGGCTATGCCCGCGCCTTGCGAGATCCCGCGCGCCGTTTGGAGCAACTGACGGAACTTTACGTTCACCCAGCATTTCAGCGCGGCAAAGTCGGCAAGGCATTGCTCAGCGCCGTGCTGGCCGAACAGGTGCCGCAGGGATGGCGGCGCGTCATCGTTGCGCATCCTTCCCCAGCGGCCCTGGCGCTGTATTATCGCTGGGGGACGCTGCCGCTCGGCGCGGCGTGGTACGTGGTGACGCGGCCCCATCCCCAGCTCCGCTCCAGTTTTGCTGGTGAAGGGAGATCGCTCGATGAAAAGGTCGCCTTAGACAAGCAAATCATCCAGCAGGGAGTGAGGCACGATTCCTTACCTCTTGCTTCAAGCAATGCGCCATATGATCACCCCTTCTCCATCCGCCGGGAGGGGGTTGGGGGGTGGGGCCAGCTTCCCTTTGTGGCGACTCACCTCGGTGCCACCATCAGCCAGCGGCAGCGCGACGGCGAAACGGTGGCATGGGGCGCGCGCTGCGGCGGCGAGATCGGCCCGCTGTGGGGCGCGACGCCTGCGGACGCGCTGGCGCTCACCCACGCGCAGATGGCTGAGGCATGGCAAACGGGCGCGGCGCAGCTCGGCCTGTGGGTGCCAGCCGCGAATACGACCCTGCTGCGCTGGCTGCGCGAGACATCCGGCCCGCGCCTGCGCCTGTGCAGCCAAGTGATGATCATGGGATCAGATCCCGCTCTGGCCGAGCACCTGGATCGCTCCCTGCTGACCGCGCCGCCCTATGTGTGGTGATCTGATGACGCGATGAGCACGCTATTCTTCGTCGGCTTCGCCGGTGGGGGGACCGCCGGTGGTCGTTTGCGTCTCATCATAGAGCGGCACGCTGGGGGGCACGCCCACCTGAGCCACCGGACGCTCTTTCCCATGCTTGTCGCGCAACGAAAGCGTCTGCCACTTGCTGTCAATATACTCTTTCGTCACGTTCAGAGCCACACGGTCGGGTGTGGCTTGCTGCACCATGTCGTTGCGGAACAGATACATATGCTTGTGCAGCAACGATCCTCCCTGCACCACAAATTCATGGGTCAACACCTCAATGACCCTACCTACGTCATGTCCGTCGCTGCTGAAAACCTGTGCGCCTTCCTGGATAGCCGCCATTGTCATGCCCCTTTCCTTCAAAGGATGCTGTGCTTCATCATATCATAGCATGCCACTTGCCTATTCTTTTCGTGGGCCATTCAGATGCCCAATTGAGGGCGAATCGCCCCTCATTCCTGGTGGGTACGGATGCCGATGAGGTAGGAGTGAGAAACGCCCTCAGGACACGGGAGATCATAACCCAGGAAGAATCACCGCGTTCTCGCAAGGAGCACTCTGCATGGAAAACAACGTGCCGGCATCGCCTTCGCAGCGCGTCGCTGGCGTTTTGCCTGCTGCCGACCGCGCCCCAGAGGAGCACTCAATCCCCTGCGAGATTTACTTCCCTCAGGGCTTGATCGGGTGTCCCGACTGGCAACGGTTTCAGCTTACGCCGGAGCCATTCGAGGCGTGCGGCGAATTGCTCAGCCTGGATCATCCCGGCATCGGCCTGATGGTGGCTGACCCCGCGTGGCTACGCATCAACTATCACTTTGAACTAGATGAAGACGACGTGGAGGCACTGCGCCTGACCCGTGCGGAAGATGCTCGCGTCCTCTGCATTTTGACCCTGCATCGGGATCCTGCCGCCATCATGGCAAATCTCGCTGGGCCGCTGATCATCAACTGGCCGGAACGCTTGGGCCGGCAAGTGATCCTCGATCATCACAGTTATCCGTTGCGCGCTCCCGTCGTGACGGGCGAAGCCGCCAGCGCCGTCATTGCCGCGCTGGCCGGAGCGGATCGAGAGACTCCCGAATCTGCCGCCCCGCCATCACACCCTGCGGCGTCTCAGCCGGGGAAGGGAGCGTAAGATGCTCGTATTGCGTCGCAAAGCCGGGGAAGCCATTGTGCTCAACGGCGTCATCAAAATCTATGTGCTCGCTGTCGAGGGCGAGCGCGTCAAGCTGGGCATCGAAGCCCCGCCGGATGTCGTCATCGTGCGGCAAGAATTGCTGGACGATCTCTCGAATGAGAATCGCATGGCCAGCAGCAGCTATCGTCCGGTGGCGAAGCTTGCCCCGCGCCCATCGATCCTCAACAACGAGAACCGACGCGATCTGCAATCCTTGTTGCAGCAAGCGTTGGACGCAAAAGAAAACAGCGCGGCATTGCCCCCCGCGTCGGCAGTCAGCGCCGCGCGCACTGCCGGCAAACGGCACATCATCATTGCGCGCCAGGCTGATGCCCAGAGCGGCGCGTAACAAAGGCTTATTGGTCTTACCCCCAAGCCCCCTCCCCCAGCAAAGCTAGGGAGGGTGGCGCTGGGGGTGGGGTCGCACCATGCAGCGCACGGAAGTGGCGCTGGTTTCTCGAAAGGAGCCTTGCTCATGACTGCCCCCATTCCATCCTCTGGTTCTTCCAGCACCTCATCTTCCAACGCCAACCCTTCAACCTCATCCACATCCGCGACGCAGCCCGCTTCCAGCACGCTGAGCGGCGTCGGCACCACCGCGCCGTTTCAAATCTCCGGCCTGGCCAGCGGATTAGACACGAATTCCATTATTCAAAAATTATTGGCGGTGTATACCGCGCCGGAACAATTGGTGCAACAGCAAGAAGTCGTCACCCAGCAAAAACAAGCCGCCTGGACAGACCTTCAGACGAAGATGCAGGCGTTGCAAACCGCCATTCAGACAGTGCAGGGGGCCAGCGCGGCAGCGGGCAGGGTGGGCAACGCCACCGCGCCGGTGGGCGGCACCGCAGCGGTCAGCGTGACGGCAACCCCCGGCGCAGCGCTGGGCAGCTTCACGGTGAATGTGCAAAGCCTGGCGACGACCGGCATCTTATCCGGTGGCGCGAACATGAGCGCGCCCATCACCAATGCTCAGGCGGCCAGCACACCGCTCACCAGCTTGAATTTCGGCGTGCCGGTGACGACGGGCACCGTCACCATCAACGGCACGGCCATCACCATTGATTCGTCCACCACCTTGCTGGGCGCGAGCGGCGATACGTTGCAGGCCAAACTGGCGGCAGCCGGCGTCACGCTGACGGCCATCACCAGCGGCGGCAACGTCACCGGCGTGCAGCTCAGTTCCGCCACGCCGCTGCAATTGGGCACGCCCAGCGACACCAGCAACATTCTGACTTCGCTGCGCCTGACCACCGCCGCGCCAAGTGGGGGCGGCACCACCATCCAAAGCAACGGATCGCTCAGCGGCAGCGCGCTCACTACTGCTTTGCCCTCGCTGCAACTGGCGACCCCGCTGGCTTCCAGCAACGGCTCTATCCTGGTCAACGGCGTCACCATCAGCTATACGTCATCGGATACGCTGGGCAGCCTCATCGGCAAGATCAACCAATCCACCGCCGGCGTGACGGCCAGCTATGACGCGCTGAGCGACCGCATGGTGTTGACGGCGAATAACACCGGCATGGGAGCCATCAGTGTCAGCGACGTGGGCGGGGGCAACCTGGCTGCCGCGCTGAAGATGACCACCAGCGCGGGTGCCACCGTCACGCCCGGCGCGCCCGCCGTCTTTACCGTCAGCGGCATCAACGGCGGCAATCCCATTGCCAGCGCCAGCAACACCGTCGCCAATCTCATCCCCGGCGTGACGCTGACCCTGCAAGGCGTCTCGCCCAACATGACGCCTGCGGGCGCGACGACGGTGAACATCACGCAAGACACCACTGCGCTGACCAATGCGTTGCAAGGCTTCGTGACGGCCTATAATGCCCTGCAAGATGACATCACCAAATATACCGGCATCACCACTGATCAGTCCGGCAACGTGCAGAATGCCGGCTTGCTGGCAGGCGATCCCGGCCTGACCTCGCTGGCACAAACTCTGGATGAAACCCTCAATGGCACGACGGTAACGCTCAACGGCAAGCAATATAGCATGGCGGATCTGGGCATCAGCACAACCCCGGCCAGCGCGTTCAGTGCCGCCGCTGTGCCGACGCTGGATCTGCAATTCAATACCAGCACGCTCACCGCGACGCTGGCGGCGAATCCCACGCTCTCGCAGGCGTTTACCGGTAACGGCACCGTTTCCAGCCAAACCGGCACGCTCTTTCAAAGCCTGAACACCATCATGGATTCTTGGACCTCTCCGCTGGGCAACCTGGGAACCACGATGGACGCGCTCACCGCTGAATATGCCAACGAACAGCAACAAATCCAGAACTGGCAAGACTTCGCCCAGGCGCAGCAGCAGCAATTGAGCGATATGTTCACGGCGATGGAAACCTCGCTGTCGCAGTTGCAGGCCGAAGGGCAGGCGATGAGCGCGCAGCTTGGCGCATTGACCAGCAGCACCTCCAGCAGCCAGGGGCATTAGAGCAGCCGGTGTTGACCCCACCCCCTGACCCCCTCTCCAGCTTTGCCGGGGAGGGGGAATCGCAATGCAAAGCGATCTGTCCATTGCTCAGGAGAATGCATCCGGGAAATAGGTATCACCCTCGGCCCCCGACCCCGTTTCGCTTGACGCAGCCTTGTGGCGCGGCATATACTGCGAAGGATCAGGAATTTTCATGCATTATGCGAAGGGGTTCTGGGAACATGGCCATCCGCAAAATCATCACACTCGACCATCCAAAGGGACACATGCTGCGCGAAAAAGCGAAGAAAGTGACACAATTTGACGCCGGGCTGGAACGGCTGGTGCGCGACATGTGGGAGACCATGCGCGACGCACCGGGCGTGGGCTTGGCCGCGCCACAGATCGCCGTGCCGTTGCGTGTGCTGGTGGCGGAATATGAGAATGAGCGCTGCGCCCTCGTCAACCCCGAAATCATCAAAGCCGAGGGCGAAGTCAAAGGAACCGAAGGATGCCTGAGCATCCCCGGCTATGTCGGCGAAAACATTCGCCGCGCCGAAAAAGTGGTGGTGAAAGGGCGCAACGAAAAAGGCACGCCTGTCAAGATCGCGGCGGAAGGTTGGTTTGCCCGCGTGCTGCAACACGAGATCGACCACCTCAACGGCATCCTCTACACCGACCGGCTGGACGATCCTAAAGATCTGGTCGAGGTGCCGCCGGAAGAAGAGGGCGAAGAACTCGCGCCCACCCCTGCTTCGACCATCAAGGGTTAGCGTTGTGCTCGGTGACGTGCTGGCCTCACCCCACGTCCCCGCTTGCCGCCGTGATGTTCCGTGAAGCCAGCACATGGCCGTGAGCAATGGCGCAACCGCTGTCGCACACTATGCCCTTTCAGCCAGTGAGTCACGGACTTTCACTCGGCTACAAGCGCCTGTGGATCTGCTCCCGTCGCCACCGTTCCCAGATCCAGTGGCGCGGCGAGCCATTGCGTGGGGTTCGCCGGATCGCGCGTCGCCCATGCGTGCAGCGTTCCCGGTTGAGCCGCACCATTGGGCGTGCTGGTTGCCAGCAAGCGCGCGTCGCCGTCAGCCAGGGCGAGGGCGGCGAGATGCTTTTCCGCCGCGAACGAGGCGAGCGCATGCGGCGCTGCCGGCTGGCCGAAGTTACCGATATCTGCGCTGACGATGGTGGACGAGGCGGAAGGCGCTTGCAGCGCGGCAAAAAGGCGCGAGTCATCGCCCGCCAGCGCCAGGTGTTGCCCCTGGGCAGACGCATCGCCCAGCGCCACCAGATTCGCGCTCACCGGTTGTGCTGGAATGCCGCCGCTGAGCCAGCCCGTTGTCGGCAGCACAGCTATCTGTCCCCCACTCGCGCCAATATACGCCGCCATCCCATCATGGCGCAGCGCGATATCACCTGGTGACTGTACGGGAATCTGCGCGCCAACCGAGAGCGGCGTGGCATGCGCAAACCAGGGGGTGAGGTCGATGGCGCTGACCAGATTTTCCGCTGGGTGCGCCACCAGCACAATAGCGTGCCGCCCGTCATCGCTCAGCATTCCCGCCACCGCGCCCGTTGATGCTTGCCCGGCAAAGGAGAGCGTCGCCGCCAGCGCGGGCGCGCCGGGGAAATGCGTGCAATTGCTCGCGTGCTGCGGCCCACACGTTTCTGCCGCCGCCTTATAGATCAGCAATTGCGCGGGGCCGCTGCCCTGAACCGCAACCAGGATGTATGCCGCGCCAAGATAACTCGCCTGGGCATCCGTCACCGGCATCAGCACCGCCAGGCCGGTTGGGCGCGCACCGGCGGGCAGCGCGATCGGCGCGGGGAGCGTCGCGGCAGTGCTGCCGGGATAGGCCGGCGCGAAGGCGATCTGGGCGGGGTTTGCATCGGCAATGATCACGATGCCCGTTCCCGGCGCGGCGGCTGCCAGCATTGAGCCGCTCCCCACAAGCGCCGTTTCCCCCATCGCGCTCGGCAACGCCAGCGCCGCCTGATCCGGCAACGCCCCCCCGGCGGCCACCTGATATGCTGTCGCGCAACGTGATGCCCCCTCTCGAGCTCCGCTGGGGAAAGGGTTAGGGAATAGGGTCGCGCAGCCGCCGATCAGCGTCGCCCATTGCGCCTGAGCGTTGTGCGCGGCCAGCCCAGCGACAGCCTCAGCCGCCATCCCCTGCCCGCCGCTGGGCGAGCGTGTTGTGTTCGCGGCGGGGGTGAACCACCCCCAACTGAGGGCGCGCAGTCGCACCTTGCCCGCCCCATCCGTCGCCGCACCCTGGATAACATAGACATCCCCTGCTTTGTTGGCAGCGATACCCAGGATGCCACGCAATCCCGCTTGCAACGGCGCGTGGGTGTCACCATCCACCGCTGGCGCGCCACGCCCCGCGACGGTCCAGATCGTCCCCTGCGGCGCGATCAAGCGGACGCGATCATTGCCCGCGTCGCTCACCAGCAGATCGCCATGTGGATCGAAGGCCAGACCACGCGGCGCATTCAACCGAGCATTGATCGCCGGCCCGCCGTCGCCCGTCCAACCCGGCGCGGCCTGGGCCACGTCGCCATAGGCCCCGCTCGCTAGCGCTTGTCCGGCATAGCGCGTCACGGCGCTCGCCGCCACATAAGGGCTGGGCGAGCTGAGAGCGGAATTTTGCAGATCCATCCGATAGATCGCCTGGTGGTCGCTGTCGGCGAGGTAGATGTAGCGCTCAGCGCGATCCACCGCCAGCGCGGAGACGGTGGACGTGGGGCTGAGGGTTTGCGTCATGCGCCTGCCGGCAGGGCCGACATAGACTTCGCCCCAAGATTGCCCATCACGATCCCATTTCAGCAACATCTGCATGCCGCCGGTGATGCTGGTTTCGGCATCGCTTAGGCTGTCGCGCCCCCGGTCGCTGAGGAAGCAGAACAGATCGCCGTTGCTTGCCGTCGCCAGCGACAGCACCGGCGCGGCTCCGATGTCGAGATATTGCTGCAATAACGGCTTGTCAGGATCAGTTGGCGTGTTGATGAAGGCGACAGCAGTGGTGCTGGTGAGGAGCACGCTCGCATCGGCGCACGTTCGCCTGGCCGCACAGGATGCCGCGCCGCTGTGCCAGTTCACCGCCATCACCACCGGCACCGAGGCCGCTTTGCCCTGCGGCGCGCTCCACCCCGCGACGTAGATGCTGTGAAGATGCTGCGGATCGGGGGCGATGTCGTCGATGCGCGCCATCCCCACCCCGCCCGCCACACCAGCGCAGCCCAGGCACAGCCGTGCCTGCACGCGATCCCCAAAATGGAGCGTGGGGTCCACAATGGTGAGCAGCGTTTGGTCATTTGGTTTGCCGGCCAGCCCCGGCGCTGACTGCGCCACCCAGACAAACCCGCCGCTGTCAACCGTCACGCGGGAATAGGCGGCGGGAGCGAGCGGCGCGGGCAATTCCGCCAGGGTGATGACGCGGGGGAACGGCGTGACGATGCCCAGCGCGTTGAGCACGCTCCCCAGCAGCGCCACAACGACGATGATCGCCGAAACAATCACTGTCAGCATGCGCCGTTGATCCCAGCGTGGCCCCGCCCGCCGGGAAACAGGCTTATCCCAGGCGGAAATGGTCATTGTCGATGTTTTGTCAAGCGGTCCAGATCATATTGCAGCAGGTCGCTGATGTGCGCCAGTTCGATATCTGGGGCGGGATCCGCTGGCGCGGTGGCATAATGCCCCTGCTTCACGTGCACAGTGGTGAACGTGCCGGGAGCCAGGCGCGCAAGATCTGC
>JAJPKG010000248.1 GCA_021323815.1 Pseudomonadota bacterium | reverse complement strand
GTTGCTGGTCATCGGGGGCATCGCCGCGCTGCTGGTGTTGCTCTGGTTCGGTGACGCGCTCAGCGGGCTGGTGCCTCGCGGCGCGTTTCATTCCACCACACAGCAGGCGGGGGCATATCGTGCGACGCTCACCATCATCCCCAGCCAGCCCAAAGCCGGCGCTCCCCTGCACGCCACATTGCACATCTTTGACGGCGCGAATCATCCCGTCACCAACGCCACCGTCACCTATGCCTGGGCGATGGTAACGATGGATATGGGGACAACGCGTGGCACAGCGTCCGCCTCGGCCCCCGGCATATATAACGCCACTGTCACCGCGCTCATGGGCGGCTATTGGCGGCTCACCGCCCGCATCCACACCCCCAACCAGCCGGACGCCACTGTGTCATATGAGGTTCCCGTGCAGGGCTAGGGGTTGAAAATATTCCCACATGACCTATCCACATCTACCCAAGAACAAAACGCGCTCGCACGTATTGGAGCGACCTGAAAACGCGACTTATCGAGGAGGGAAGCGAAGTGTCCGAGAAAATCGGACCGTTCAAAATGCGCGCCAGAGATGGTAAGATGCGAGACACCGAGTGCGCTGATACCGAAACATTGTGGCGCATCGGCGAAGCTCTGAGCTATCAGCAACATCAGCGCAATGCCCCCGGCGATCTCGCCATACGCTGTCCGCGCTATTTTCTAAAACGGCATCGATCCTCCGCCGGTCGCGCGGCGCTGTCCGGCCTATTTGGAAAACCTCGATAACGCCGTCTCACGAAAAGCGTTTCACCAGCGCCAGCGCCTGCAACTTCACCGGCTGGCGATGCGCGCTGCGTTCGCCCGCGCCATAGATCTCGTTGAGGTGATCGATATACCACTGATAGCTTTCGATCAGCAGTTGCGTGTTAGTCTTGGTCGGTCGCCAGCCCAGTTCCGTCTCAATGCGTGTGGTGTCGAAGATGAAGCTTTCCGCCAGCATTTGATAGTGATATGGTCCCAGCGGCGACAGACCCAGCCGGTGCAGGGCGCGCATCGCCGCCACTGCCGGACCGCGCGGCAACTGCGCCACCCGTGCCGATGTGCCGGCATAATCGATCACGCTCTGATACAGCTCGCGCAGTGTCGGCACGTGATGCGACCCGATGTTATACAGATGGAATCCCGGCAGGCGAATGGCGCGCTGCATGGCATCGCTGAGATCGCGGGCCGCGATGAATTGATAGCGATTCGATCCGTCGCCCAAGATCCACACCTTGCGCCCTTCGTGGATGAACTCATAGAGGATCGACAGCAGCCCCAGCCGTCCTCCGCCCATGATGGTGGGACAGCGGATGATGGTGATGTTCAGCCGGTCGTGAAATTCGGCCAGCACTTGCTCGCCGCGCCACTTCGTCAGCCCATAGATTTCCAGTGGATTAACGGGATCGTCTTCTCTCACCGGCTGGCTGAGCGGCTTGCCCACTACGCAATTGCTGGACGTGAAAACGAGATGCGGCACGCCGTGCAGCGCGGCGGCGGCGGCAACGTTGCGCGTGCCATCCACGTTTGAGTCCACCAGGTCGCGCTGATCTTTGATAGCGTGAGCCAACATCGCCGCCACGTGAAAAACGCCGTCAAACGGTCCGTGTTGGGTGAACACGCGGTCCACCCCGGCGGCATCGCGCAGATCCACCTGCTCGCACGGGAAACGCCGCGCCAGATCGGCGTCGTGCACGCGATCCAAAATGACGACCTCATGTCCGGCACCGGCCAGATCTTCGCAAAGCAGGCTGCCGAAAAAGCCGGCACCGCCTGTCACCAGATAACGCATCCTTGCCATCCTTTGCCAGTGAATTTTCCGTTCCCGCCACCATGATACCGTCGCTCTACAAGAGGCGGCCATGCGATCCAAAACCCGGCACACGAAATGCGTTACATCCTGATGAAGGATGTGAAGCAAGGATGCAGAGACTGATCGCACGCGCGCGCGCAGGGCGGATGGAACTGGCCCTGTTCGCCGGCGCGTTTGGCGCATTATGGCTGGTAGCGGTGCTGCTGCGGCAAGACGCCACGCGCATTTCCTATGCCGCGCACTTCGTGGAACAGGCGCGTAGCTGGCTCGCCGGGCGCATGGACGTTCCCACCTGGTTGGGGCACGACCTGGTGCAGGTCGGCGGCAAAAGCTACATTGTCTATCCCCCTGCCCCCGCGCTGCTGATGCTGCCGTTCGTGGCTGTGCTGGGTGCGCATTTCAGCGACATCTGGTTCACCTGGCTGTGCGGCGCACTGAACGTCGCCCTGCTCTATCACCTTCTGCAAGCGATGGCCGCTCGTGGATGGTCGCGTCGCACGCCGCGCGAAAACGCCGTCATCGCCGTCACCTTTGGCTTCGGCACCATCGCGCTATGGCTGGCGCTCGGCGGCACCGTCTGGTTCACCGCGCAAACCCTCGCCATCACCTTCACCGTGCTGATGCTGCTGGGCGCGGTGCGGCACAACTGGTGGATGGCGTCTGCCGCGCTGGGCGCGCTCTTTCTGACGCGCTCGCCCGACATCCTGGGCGCGGCGGTCATCGGGGCGATGATGCTGGCATATTATCGGGAAAAGACGGATCGCCAGGCGAGATGGTCGGGGGCACCCTGTGCAGCCGACGATGTCCACCGGGAGGTAAAGCTCCCGGCGCGGAACAACAACCCCTCCGGGCTGATGAGGGACACCACTGACGAGATATGGATACGCCTGCGAGCCGTTCCATTCCGCGCGTGGGTGGCGCTGGCGGTGCCATTCGGCGCGGCGGTGGTCCTGTGGATGGTGCGCAATCAACTGTATTTCGGGCACCCGCTCAGCAGCGGCTATGACCTGCAAATCCAGCAGGACTATCCGCAGATCCACTATGGGTTGATGAGTTGGCATTATGTCTGGCCGAATGTCGTGGTGGATTTCCTGAATATGCCGTCCTTCAGCTTCAAAACGCCATATGACGTGAACCCGCTGGGCGATCTGCTGCGTGGGGGCAACGGGACGAGCATCTTTTTCACCACGCCGCTCTTCCTGCTCTTTTTTGCTCCGGCGCGCTCGCATGCCCCGCGCTGGTTGCGGCTGGCGCTGTGGGTGTGCGTGGCGTTGCTCGTCGGCTTCACACTGTTCTGGAATCTGACGGGATGGTATCAGGTCGGGGCGCGCTATCTCTTCGACGCGTATCCCTATCTCTTCCTGCTGCTGGCGATGCGCGGCGAGCGTCTGGACTGGCGCTGGCTGGCACTGGCGTGCCTGGGTGCGCTGGTGAACCTGGCGCTGGCGAATGTGTTCTGGTGCCGGAACGGCGCGTGCCTGGGCAATCATCTCACCCTGCGCTGGCTGGCCTTCGACACACTGTTGGCGGCGATTCCGCTGGGATATATCGCAGCATGGTTGTGGTTGAGGAAAGAAGCCAGCTCGCTACAACGTCACGCGGCCATTCCCCGATGGCATGGTGAAGCGCAAGAAACCGCCCTGCGCCAACCGCGTGCAAATGGTGGCGATGAGGAAATAGGCCAGCAGCAGACCATATGCCGCCAGCTCGCTCACCAAAAACGCGCCGAAACTCAGGGGATGCGCGCGACTGAAAAAGCGCGGCAGATCCGGCCCAAAGGTGGGGCCGCCGAAGGGCTGCGCGGGATCGCCCACCACCAGGGCGATGAGGACGTCCGCGCCGAGGCAGGTGGTCGCCAGCAACCCGGCTAGCGCGAAGAAGCGGCGGCTCATCTTTTCGCGGCGCGTGGCGATGAGGCGCAACGAAGCCCACACCGGCGGCAAGAAGCGTAAGACGAGCAATCCCAGTAAGATGAAGGGGAAGAGCACCGCCGGCCAGACGGTGGGCGGCACCAGTTCCAGCAACCGCCACAGGGCATAGATGATCGTCCCCTCGATGATGGCGCGGCGGAAGTGAATGCGCTGCCACAGGCCGCTTGCCGCTTCGCCGGTCTGCGCCCGCTTGCGTCGCTCTTCGCTGGCGCGCAATTCTGCTTCAGTGGGGATGGGCTTTGTTGCCGGGGTCGTCTCACTCGCTTCAGATGCCATGCGCGTCATCCTCGAAAAAATTGGTGCTGATCGTATTATGCCACGCGGTCCAGTCTGGCGGCGCGCATCACCAGAAGGTACGCCGCCAGCGCGACGAAAAGCGCCACCGTCACGCCCAGCAGCACGGCATCCACATGGGCGCGCAAGGCGGGGATGCCGGCACGATGCAACGCCTCTGCCCCTGCCACCAGGCACTCGCCACCGCCGCTGACCAGCAACCAGATTCCTGCCAGCGCGCCGATGACGCGATTCCGGTGTGTCCACCGCCGGGCAGCCAGCAAGCGCCACACCAGCACGGCCCCTGCTACAATCTGACCCAGGCCAAATAATAAAGATATCGCCAGCGTCATCTGCAAAAGCCTTTTCCCATAGGAAAAATTCTTTTTCGAGCCAGAAAGGCCCCACCCCCGGCCCCTCCCTAGCGAAGCTGAAGAGGGGAGACCATTCAGTTCGATGATCGCGTAGATCAACGCTGCGATGCCTCTGAGCGATCTCGCCTCTCTATCCGCAGGATGGGGAGGGGGCTGGGGGTGGGGCGTGGGTCCGTTTGCTTAGTGGCCGCAGCCGCAGGAGCGCGCCTCGCCGCCGCCATCCGCCGTGCGGAAGGAATGGCCGCAGCCGCAGCTTGAGACCGCGTTGGGGTTGTGGACGGTGAAGCCCGCGCCCATCAGGCTCTCGCTGTAATCGATCTCGCTGCCGGCGATGTATTCCGCGCTGATGGGATCAACCAGCACGCGAATGCCGTCGAATTCGGTGACGATATCATCTTCTTCGGCGGGGGTCAGCGCCATTTGATATTGAAAGCCCGAGCAGCCGCCGCTCGCTACAAAAACGCGCAGGGCCAGTTCCGGGTCGCCCTCGGCCTCCAGCAATTCCCGCACTTTTGACGCCGCCAGGGGAGTCAGCGTCACGATCTGCTGTTCCGTCTCAACGGCAGCATCTTGCGGGTTGATGGTGGTATCCGCCATGTGTCATTCCTCCAAAGAAACGCGAGTGCAACTGGCCGCGCTATGGCACCAGTGTGTTCCTTCCAATTATACGGCACTTCCACTGCCGACGCAACCCCAAAACTACCCAAAATGAAGCATTGAATCTCTGTTCCAAACAGATGTTCATATGTGGATAAGATCGGTGGATAACTCCGCGAATTGTGGATAGAAGTCCCGATTATGCTGCACTTCCATCAGATCTGGTGGCGGGCGAGACATGCCATCGCCCCTACGCATCGGCTGAATGGCTCCATAGACGCGGTTTCAACCACCGACGCTAAGCTCAATTGAGCGGCGATTCGAGATCGGGCGGCGCGACGGGGGGCGGGCCGAGCATCACCCAGTCGGGGGTGGCGGGAACGGCCCGGCGGCGCACCAGCACATTGCGCACCAGATGGCGAATGCTGACGGCGAGCGCGGCGATTCCGGCGAGCATGAGCGCCAGCGCGCCCACCTGCACCAGTTGCGCCAGCCGCTCATGCATCTGCGCCAGCCAGTCGAACGCTGGACGATGCGCGGGATCGCTCGCCTGGGCGGCGGCGAACCATGCGGCCCAGCGTCCCTGCCAGGCCGGCAGCGCGCCCACTTGCACGAAGACGCCTCCACTCAGCGTCACCGCGCCTGTCACCAGCAGCCACCACGACCTGCGACGCCATTGGGCGAAAAGGCGCGTCCAGTGGCCAAAAACGCGGTGCGTGCGGAAAGCAAGCAGCACAAAGGGAAGAGCGAGCACCACCAGCGTGAGCAGCCAGCCCCAAAACGCATCAAACAAGGCCGGCACGCCGAAAGCCGGCGGCGCGGCGAGACCGGCAACAGAAAGCACCGCAGTCATTGGTACCATCCTTAGATATTGAGAGAAAGCCGCCTAGCCCGCCAGCGGATGCGTGGGACGACGCAGCGAGGTGGGTGCCGGCTCTTCAGCGGGCGAGACAAGCCAATCATCCGAGCCTTTGCGCTGGAAAAACGCCATCTTGCGCGCCAGGCGCGATTGCCCGATGGCCGCCGCCGCCGCGCCAAGCAAAAACACGATGCTGGCCGTCACCTGCAAGGCAAAGGCATATTGCTGCTCCACGCTTTGCAGCCAGGTGAACACGTTGGCATCTGCGCTGCCCTGGTTAGCGGTGACGATGCTCAGATACCACGCATTCCAGGTCGTCTGCCAGGCGGGAATCATCCCCAGCAAGCTGAACATGCCGACCGCCGCGACGACCGAGCCTGACACCAGCAGCCAGAATGCCAGCGAATTCCATTGCGTGAAGAGATACCACCAGCGGCCATGCCGCCGCTGCCAGCTTGCCGCCACCAGCGCGAACGGCCCGACCATGATCGCAATGCCCATGATCCAACCTAATAATGCATCGCCCAATGAGGGAAGGTATAATTCCGGCGGGGGCGATCCCGCCAGCGCCATAATATGCGCCACCATGATTTCATTGCTCCTTTCATGAAGGGATTTTTCGAGGTACTTTCTGTTATCGAATCACATGCAGCATATCAGCAGGATGCGGCAGTGTCAATGAGATGGCATATTCGCGCCATCTCGCCAGGCCGCCCGCGGCATGATATGATAGCAGCAACGACGGTCGCATCTAACAGGTGTGATGGTGAAATAAGGGCGCGATACACATGCTCCTACATCACGGGGAACGTCCATGAATGCCACGCCGCGCGTCTTCATCAGCCGCAGCCCACAAGATGACGCTTTCGCGCTGCGGCTGGCGCAAGATCTCATCCAGCAGGGCATCGACGTGTGGGTCGCGCCGCAACCGGAAGGCGTGACGCCGGTGGAGCAATTGTCGGCGGCCTTGCAGCACTGTGATTGGTTCGTGGTGGTGCAGACGCCTGAGGCTTTGCAATCCTCTTTGGTGCGCGCCGAGGCGCGGCTGGCGCTGGCTGCCGTGCGCGAGGGCCAATTGCGCGGTGCCATCGCCTTGCAGATCGCTCCCACCAGCCTGGAACCAGAGCCGCCAACCTGGCATGCATTCCACATCCTCAATGCCGTTGATCATCCCTATGCCGATGTGGTCGCGCAGTTGGCGAAGGTCCTCTGGGGCAACATCACTCTCCCCGGCGCGCCCATCAGCGAGCGCGCGACGCAGCTTGTGCGGCAACCACAGCGCGGCATCACGCGCCGGCGGTTGTTGCTCAGCGCCGGTTTTGTGGGGACCATGCTGGCGACAGCGGGCATCACCATCTTTGCCGGTAGGCTGATTCGCCCGACCAAGCGCATCATCTATGTCACCGCGACGCCGCTTCCCGCGACGGGACCAGGATCGCGCATCCTCACCTATCGCGGGCACTCGTCGCGTGTGTATGGCGTGGCGTGGTCGCCCGATGGCATGCGCATTGCTTCCGGCGGGGGCGGCGACATGAACGGCGACACCACCGTGCAGATCTGGAACGCTCTCGACGGCAGCCACGCGCTCATCTATTACGGCCACGACATGGCGATCCGCGAGATTGCCTGGGCGCATCACTCGCGCCGCATCGCCTCCGTCTCGGAAGATTTCACGGCGCAGATCTGGGATCCCAATACGCTGGATCTGCTAGAAGACTATCACGGCCACAGCAAAGATGTGGATTGCGTGGCGTGGTCGCCTGCTGAGCAACTCATCGCCACCGGCAGCCTTGACACGACGGTCAAGATCTGGGATTCGCGCACGAAGGAAACCGTGCTGAGTTACACGGGGCATACGATGCGGGTAAACGGCGTGGCGTGGTCGCCCGACGGCAAAACCATCGCCTCTTGTGGCTTCGACAACACTGCCCAGGTATGGAATCCCACCACCGGCGCGTTGATCTTGACCTATACCAGGCATACCTCGCTGGTCCTGCGCGTCCGCTGGTCGCCGGATGGGCGCTATCTGGCCACGTCCAGCGCCGACGGCACGGTGCGCGTGTGGGACCCCGCCACCGGCACGGATGTGCGCGTTTACACCGAACACACCGGCGAGGTCTATCCCATCGCCTGGTCGCCTGACGGGCAATACATCGCGTCCGGCGGGGAAGATCACACGGTGCGCGTCTGGCACGCGCTGACCGGCACGACGATGCTGGTCTATCGCCAGCACGCCGGCTGGGTCAACGAGATCAGTTGGTCGCCCGACGGCACGCGCATCGCATCGGGCAGCGATGATCACACGGTGCAGGTGTGGCGCGTGCGGTGAAATCGGCACCTGGCGCTATCTGCCAAAGTCCAATTGGTCGATCTTCGCTGCCACCATACCTTATGAAGACTACAACCAGATGATCGATATGCTGAACTACGAGGTCAAGAAACGCACCGGGCTGCCGCTGTATGATCTGCGTGTGTCCAAAGGTGATGTATAAGGCTCCAGGCAGACGGATCGTGAATGGCAAGGGGAGCGCGGGTCGCGCCCGCCGGGGGGTAAACCCACCTGGCTCGAGAAACAAAGCCCTCCGGGCTAC
>JAJPKG010000432.1 GCA_021323815.1 Pseudomonadota bacterium | reverse complement strand
CCGGGATGCGCGAAAAGCTCTTGCGAGGGGGAAGGGTGACGGTCGTGGTGACTGCCATGCGCGGAAAACTCCTCTCGCCGTAGTTGGGTTACGACGCTACGGAATCTGGCCCGTGCGGGCCGGGTGGGATGCCCTGGCTGCTCCCACAAAAAAACACAGTGCGCGCGCCAAATCGGCGGATCGGGGCGACGAACGCTCAGCGCGCCTCATGCCCGGTGGAATGGGGTGGCCACCGGCAAAAAGCACACAAGCGCCTCGTCAGGCTACAGAACGCTGAAGCATGCCGCTCTGCTGCACAGCAAGCAGCAGCAGTTGCCCGCGCACAATCGCGCCCAACCGTTGCTGCATCGCACATCTTGGGGAGTCCTGATTTCTTGCCGGCAGAAGGCATGCCTCGCCACACGCTCTACGAGATAAAAGAGAGAACGTTGCCATGCTGACCATGAGTGAGGAAGGCGACATTGCACCCCACATCATAGTCCAGAGATTTGAAGTATAGCACCATCAGGGAAAATTGTCAAGGGGAAAGAGCACAAACGGGCCTATGGACGTGATCATCCCTCCTTTTGTGCTTCACAGAAGTACTATACCATAGTTCGGTCAATTGCGCAAGAGGGGGAGCACAGGAAATGGGGGAGGCGTAGGGCAAGGGGGGTGATAGGGAACCAGGGCAAGCACAAGGCATCGCCCCTACGAACTGAGGAACTCTTTTTGCCATGTGCAATCATCGTCGGCCATATACCAGCCCCCTTTCCGGGCCGGGGACGTCTTGTCCCCGGTGGGCGCTGGGCGTGATACATCTCACCCCCTACTAGCGTCGCCGGCTCTGGGCCTGCAACTGCGCGTAGTGGCGCAGACGCTGCTCGGCGCGCTCGTGCACCGTCGCCGCCGGCACGCCCATCAACAGCGGCAGCGCTTCATCCACCGTGCTGACCGGCCAGACTGAGAACCAGCCCTCGTTGGCGATGCTCGCCGCCACTGCCGGGCGCAGCATCAGGTCGCGCACGTTCGCCGCCGGAATGATGACGCCGTAGCCGCCTTCGGGCTGCTCGCCCTGCTGCCGGCGGATGCGGCATAGATCCCAGAAGCCCTGGATCTTGAAATTGACGCCGCCGATGGGTTGGATCTCGCCATATTGCCCCACCGCACCCGTCACCGCAATGGACCGGCGCATGGGCAGATTCGCCAGCGCAGAGAGCAACGCAAACAACTCGGCTGCGGACGCCGAGTCGCCGCCCATCGAATTTTGCTCTTGCTCGAAGCGGATGCGCGCCGCCAGTGAGAGAGAAAAATCCTGCCCATATTGGCCGATGAAATAGCCTTCCATCGCCAGCAAGCCGCGCACGTGCGACTCATCCGTCTGGCCGGCCTCGCGCTCCACATCCAGCACGTGCTCGCCCTCGCCGGGAGCCACCGTCGCGCTGATGCGGCAGGGGATGGCGAAGATCGCTTCCCAGGGATGCGCTGCCAGAATCGCCAGACCGTTGATCTGCCCCACCGCTGTGCCAGAGGTCGGCGTGATATTCTCGCCGGTCACAATCGCTTCTTGCACATAGTCGATGTTGAAGCGCTGCAACGCCCGCCGCTGCTCCAGCACCGCATCAATCGTTTCCGGAGCAATCGCCGTCTCATTGCGCATGCGTGTCAGCTTGCCCGCCTCAACGATGAGATCATGCAATAGCAGCAGGTTGGTGGTCAGGCGCGTGCGATTGATGCTATCTGCCCGGCGCGATCCTTCTTGGATCAAGCGCGCCACCGCCCCGGCTGATGGGGCAGGCAGCGCATAATAAGCCGCGACCCCGGTGCTGAGGGCGGCATAAGTCGCCTCGGCGTTGCGATCCCAGTGAACGATATCCTGCGCCCATGCTTCATAGCGAAACACGGCGTCGGGGATGTTCCCGTAATCATCATCATCGCCCAGCAGAATCACACGCACCGACAGCGGCACCGCCGGCCAGCCGTCTTGCAGCGACAGCTCGCGCTGGAAGAGTGCCCGCATCAGCCCCTTAAAGTCTATCGAATCCGAGACGACCAGCACGCCACCATTGGCGCGCAGCAACGCCGAGTTCAGATCTTGCTCCGGCCCGGTCGCGTCCACCACCTGCGCGCCATCTTTCGGTTCCGGCGTCACTGAGGCGACCGGGGGCGCATTGTCGCGGCCATCCCACGGGAAATCGCTGCCGCTCGCCGCCAGTTGCAGCAACACCGCCCGCAACCGCGCCAGATATGCCTGCCCCTCAGGCGGAGCCGCGCTGATGAGGGCATCGAAATTCGTCGCGACCGCCGGAGCGCGGTTGGCGGGATTCGCCCATGCCTGGCGGACGGCATTCAGTGCTTCACCGAGCGCCTGGCCAAACGCATCCGCTTTGCCCAGGGGCAAGGTCAGCAGCAGCGGCGCTTGATCTGGTGCTTCAGGATTCGGTACGTAGCAATAGGACGATGGGGCAGGCCATCTGGCGACCTTTTCCCGCGCTGCCGCCACCACCAATTGCGGCACCCCCTGCACCTCGCTACCACCAACAAACAGATGCGCCGTTTCGGGCGCGGTATCGAGCCAACTGCGCACGGCTGCTGCCACCTGCGGCTGAAAATATCGCCCCACGACCGCCGCAATCCAGTTCTGCAACGGCTCTGGAGGGGCGACGCGCAGCAACTCTTCTCCCCGCGCCGCGCGCTCGCCCAAAGCAGGGAATTGTGCTGTCAATTGCGCCCGATCAGCATCACTCAAACCATCCCAATCTGCCGGCCTCAGCAGATCATTCATGACGCGCAGTGGTTGTGCCACACTGGTTTTCGTCGCTGTGGCGGTTTCAACACCCGGTTGTGAACGCCTGAACATGAAAAATGCTCCCCTCGCCACATGAGT
>JAJPKG010000346.1 GCA_021323815.1 Pseudomonadota bacterium | reverse complement strand
GGCGTGCGCAGGGTTGAGCGCCACACGCCGAAATGCAACCCCGGCACGTCGATGGACATATCCACCTCGATGCACACCGGCAGGCATGTGCCGTGTTGGCGCGCCACGCCGGCGATCTGCGCGACATGCGCCGGGCTGTCCACCATCAGTGTGATCTGCGCGCCATTCTTCGTCGCCTCGGCCACTGCGCCGATATCCGCTGGGTGCCAGGTGGGATAGCCGATGAGAAGATCGGTGAACCCCTGCCCGGCCAGCCACACGGCCTCGCGCGTCGTGAAGCACATCATCCCCTGAAACCGCTCGTCGGCGGCCAGGATGCGTCGCAACATCGCTGTGCAGCGGATCGATTTCGACGCCAGCCGCACGCGTTTCGCCCCCGCTCGCTCCTTCACCGCCCGAACGTTCTCATCCAGCAGATCAAGATCGACAAAGGCGAAGGGCATGGTGCGCCCGGCAAAGACCGATCGATAATAGCCGTAATCTCGTTGCACGCCGCGCTCCTTTCGGGCCTGGGATATTTGGCGAGCGCGAAAGCCACGAAACGCTGACGCACCACCAAAAACACGCAGACTGTTCAACCATTTTCGTGTCCCTTCGCGGATTTTTCGTGGCCTTCGTGTTCGAGTTCGTTTCCTTGTGCCAGCGCGATGACCGCCTCGCACAGCAGCGCCACGTGCCTCCGGGCGCGCTCGATGTCGCGGTCGCTGATGAATTGCAAGATGATGCCGTCCAGACCGCCCATGATGAAGCGCGCCAGCAAATCGAACGGCACGGCGCAGGTTTCACCCGTCTCGGCGCATCCCTCGCGGATCAACTGTTCCACCACCGCCGCATAGCCGGCGTATTGCTGTTTTGCCAACCAGGTGGAAGAAGAGTGGCGCAGGGCATAGAGGGTCAGTTCCAGTTGCATCGTCTGGATTTCGGGGGCGCGCTCCACAAACGCCCAGAACGCGGAGATGCTCGCGCGGATCATCTGCGGCAGGGTGCTGGGCGCAGAACGGGTTGCGAGGACGATCTGCTGCGTCTGCTGCATCAATGCTTGCAGCACGGCAAACAGCAGTTCGTCTTTGCTGCCGAAATAATAATTGAGCATCGCCTGGTTCACACCGGCCTCGCGGGCGATGCTGCGCGTGGTGGTGGCCGCGATGCCCTCGCGCGCCAGCACAGCGATGGCCGCAGCGATGATTGTGCTGCGACGCTGGTCGTGTTGTGAGTCGTTCCCTATGGTGCATCCCTCCCGAAAAAGAGACCCATGCTAGCTGGCACAAAACAGTTTTATTCAATCGCCCGTTTTAGTCAAGCGATTGAATGGGAGTATAGCGAGGGAAGAGACAGGTGTCAAGCCCAGCCAACAATATGCTATACTCATCAACTGATAGAGAAATCAGTTGAGGGGCGAATTGATGAGCGCGAGCGATGCGTCAGGGGCTGCGCGGCGCGGCGGTGGCCGCACCCCGCATGGCGTGGCTCAGCGGCGCGAGCTGGTGCTGGCGGCCTTCCACCTGATCGCCGAAAAAGGGTTCGAGGGTCTGCGCACGCGCGACGTGGCCCAGCGTGCGGATGTCAACATTGCCACCTTACACTATTATTTTCATAGCAAGGAAGATCTCATTCGCGCCGTTGTCGAGTATATGCACGAGCGCTTCGCCAGCTTGCACGAGGCCGAGCGCCAGGCACTCTACGATCAACCTCTGGAAGAATTCCGGCATGAACTCGCGGATGTCGTCTTCAAATGGCGCACGGAGCCGCAACTGTATATCGTCATGGTCGAACTGTTCATGCGCGCCGTGCGCGATCCCGTCATCCAGCGCATCATGGCGGATCTCGATCTGCACTGGCATGAGTATATCAAAACGTATGTGACGCGAGGCGTGGCGCAAGGCGTCTTTCGCCAAGATAGTGATATTGATCTTCTCGTGACAAGCGTGCAAATCTTCATCAAAGGGTCCATCCTCGAAATCATGATGCACGGCGAGCAATTCCCCGCCGAGCGCCTGAACGCCGAGATCGAGCGCTGGCTGACGCACCACGCCCGGTAAACGGGGCGGTTGATGCCGTTTTGCGCTGTTGACACTCCCCACACCTGGAAGGCGAGCGAGGCGGGCAGGGAGCATGGGGGAAGGAACCGGGCGCGATGAGGCAGTTTTACGAAATAGGGCGGACACCGTGTGGCACGCCCGCCGGGGGCATCGATTGAAAGCATCAATCGCCCCGGCTCGGAAAGACAACCCCCTCCCGGCTGTCCGGGGGACATGGGAAAACATCGTCATCGCGCCCCTACAGTACCGGCCATGCAGGCACAGGGCGTGCCGCAGAACGCTCAGAGGCGCGTATTGATCTTTCAATCAATATCGCCGGCTCGCCCCGTGCTGAAGCAAGGTGCTTTAGGGATAGATGCCGCGCAGTTCGGTGGCGCGTGCCACGCGCGAGACCGCCAGCATGGTCGCCCCAGTGCGCATATCCACCTGATATTGGGTTGCCATCTGGGCCACGTGGTCATAGGCCGCCGTCATCACCTTGCGCAGTCGCGTCTCGGTCTCATCCAGATCCCAGAAGAAGCGTTGCAGGTCTTGCACCCACTCGAAATAGCTCACCGTCACGCCTCCCGCGTTCGCCAGAATATCCGGGATGACGGTGATGCCGCGCTTGAAGAGGATGTCGTCCGCTTCGAGCGTGGTGGGGCCGTTGGCGGCTTCCGCAATCAGCTTCGCCTGGATGCGTGGCGCGTTCTCGGCAGTGATCTGGTTTTCGACAGCGGCAGGGATGAGGATGTCACATGGCACGGTCAGCACGTCCGTCGTCGAGATCTCTTTGGTGCCGGGGAAGCCGACGACGGTGCCGCGTTTGTTGGCGTGCTGGTGCTCTTGCTTGAAGTGCAGCACGCTGTCAGGATCAAACCCCGCTTCGCTATAGATGCCGCCGTGCGTGTCGCTCACCGCCACCACGCGCGCCCCGCGCTGGTGCAGCAGCGACGCGGCAATCTGCCCGGCGTTGCCGAAACCCTGCACGGCCACCCGCGCGCCCTTGAGATCCATCTTCAGGTGTTCGACGGCTTTGTCGATGCACATCACCACCCCGTCGGCGGTGGCGCTGCCGCGCCCTTCCGCGCCGCCGATTTCGATGGGCTTGCCGGTGATGACGCCGGGGATGGGATAGCCGTGATGCATGGAATACGTGTCCATGATCCAGGCCATCTCGCGCGAGCCGGTGTTGACATCCGGCGCGGGGATGTCGATGTAGGGGCCGATGATCGCCGAGATCTCGGTGGCATAGCGACGCGTCAGGCGCTCCAGCTCGCGATTGCTCATCGCGCCGGGATCGCAGATCACGCCGCCTTTCGCTCCGCCAAAAGGAATATCGACGGTTGCAGTCTTCCAGGTCATCCACATGGCTAACGCTTTGACTTCGTCCAGGGTGACATCCAGCGAATAGCGGATGCCCCCTTTGCCCGGTCCGCGGTTCAGATTATGCTGCACGCGATAGC
>JAJPKG010000411.1 GCA_021323815.1 Pseudomonadota bacterium | reverse complement strand
CACCGCTAGCACGCCCATCTTCGACAACAGATAGGGCGCGATGCCCAGCCCTGCCAGCCGCTCGCGCTCATAGATGTCGTTCTCTTTGCAGATCTCGCGCGCCGCATTGCTGGCCCCGAACCAGATGGCGATCACCGCCAGGAAAAACAACACGAAGCGGGCGCGGATGGGATCGGCCTTATGCTGATCGACCAGCACGCCGGCATCCGCCACAAAGGCGAAGAGGATGCCAATGATCGGCGCTTGCAGCAGCAAGATCAGCAGATTGGCGCGATCTTGCATCAGGATCTCAACATAGCGGCGCATCAGCAAAATGAGCTGGCGGCCAAAGGTGAGACGCTGCACCTGCAACGCCTGCTGCCAGGTCTGTTCGCCCGCCGCCACCAATCGCCCCGTCGGTCCTGTCGCCACTTTGGGCATGCGCCCCAAAACAAAGCGCTGGTGCACCTGCGACTGCTCATATTCCTTGCGCCAGCGGTCGGCCTCGGCCAGCGTGCCGGTGACGGCATACATCTTCTCGTGTTGCGGCACTTGGAAGTGGTCCAGCGCATCTTCCGGCGGACCGTAATAGCACAGCCGCCCGCCGGACCCCATGAAGGCCACCAGATCCGCCGCTTTGATGTCTTCGACGTGGTGCGTCACCACCACCACCGTGCGCCCCTTTTCCGCCAGGGCGCGCATCGTCTCGGTCAGTTCCAGGCGCAGGTTGGGGTCCAGCGCCGCGCTTGGCTCGTCCAGAAAGATGATCGGCGGGTCAGCCAGCAATTCCACGGCGATGTTGACGCGCTTGCGCTCGCCGCCGGAAAGCGTTTTGATCACGCTGTCGCGCCGGTGCGTGAGATTCACCGTTTCCAGCACGGTGGTGATGCTCTGCGCGATCTCTTCGTCGCGCACATCGCTGGCCAGGCGCAGGCGCGCGGCGTAATACAATGCGCGTTCCACCGTCAGGGCGCTGTGCACGATGTCTGATTGCGGCACATAGCCGATGCAACCCCGGAACAATTCGTAATGACGATAGAGATCGACATCGTTGAAAAAGACCTGCCCCTCTTGCGCCGGCTGGATGCCCGCCAGGGCGCGCATCAGCGTGGTTTTGCCCGCGCCGCTGCCGCCCGCGATGGCCAGAAACTCGCCCGGCTGCACCGAGAGCGAGACGCGGTCCAGCAGCACCTGCTTGCCCTTGTTGACGGTGCGCACCAGGCTATGCACGTCCACGCGCATGCCGTCTTTGGCCGTTTTGATGGGATTCAGCCGCTCGCCGTCAAACAAAAACTCGAACGTGCCGAAATTGACGCGGTCGCCGGTCTGCAACGCCTGCGCCTGACGCAACCGCTGATAATTGACATACGTGCCGTTGGTGCTGCCCATGTCCACCAGCAAGATCTCGCCCGTCGGGGGGCGCACCAGTTGCGCGTGCTGCCAGGAGATCAATGGGCTGGTGAGGCAATACGTGCTGGTAGGATCGCGCCCCACCGTCGCCAGGATCTCGCCGCGCGTGCTTTGTGCCGTCTGCCCCTGCTGCGGATCTTCATAGACGATGGTGACGCGTTGGGTGTCTTCTGCCTCGCCGATGGTGATGACATCGCCATTCAGCAACGCTCGCGACGCCACGCGCTTGCCATGAACGAGCAGCCCGTTGGCCGATCCCTCGTCGCGGATGATGCATCGCCCGTCGCCGCCCACCTGGATGACCGCGTGCAGGGTGGAGACCACCGGCGCGGGGATGACGATGGCGCTCTGCGGCCCGCGCCCCAGCGTCACGCGCTCGCCCCGCAACGGCGCGACCATCTCGCCTTCCGGCCAGCGGATGCGCAGGCGCGGCGTGGGAATCTCTAGGAGTTCTTTCGGGATGCGCTGAACGGTCTCGCCTTCTTCGATCGCGATCTTTGGCGGCACCACGCGCAGCACCATGCCGCCGATGACGATCTGATCCCCCACGCGCACATCTGCCTCGTCGCACGCCGTGCCGTTGAGATAAAGCGGCCCGGCGCTGGGCTGGCGCGTCACATGCCACGTGTTCCCGTTGCGCGCCAGGCGCAGGTGCTCGCGCGAAACCGTCGGATCGGCCAGCGTCACGTCGCACGCCGCCGCCCGCCCGATGGTCACGGTGTCTTGTGGAATGAGGATGGTATGCGGGGGGATGGTGCCGGCGATAGAAAACAGCAACAATGATGGGCGCAGAGTCTGGGCCATATATAGCTCACCTTCCACGATGATTGCGCCAGCGAGCTATCCGTGCGAATGCCTGTTCACGTTGCCCTTTCCCTGTGCATCATGCAGGTGTAGAAGAGCATCTCACAATAGTATCTACTTCTTTTGAATGGGTGTCAAGGGCTTTTGTTCGATATTTCCCGTGATGGGACGGAAATCCTATGACTACACAACCACAAACGCTGCACCATCGTGTGTGCGCAAGCGAGGAGCAGAATGTAGCCAAAGGGGAAACGACCGTGCGTGACAAGGCCGCCCGGCGGGGAAGGATCAACACCAAACGGGATCAGCGATGGCGAGAGCGCCCAGCGGGTAAACCCGCCGGGCGGCCCCGCCCCACGCGATCCCTCTCAGCCCGAAGGGGTTGCTGTTGTGAGCCGGGAGGTTTAGCTCCCGGCAAGCGTTGCGGGCACTGAATGAAGGTTGGTTATTCCCAACTGAACAGCCGCGCGGCCAGGATGCCGCACACCACCGTCCACCCGGCGATGACGGCGAGATCCGTCGTGATGGGGAAGCTGGGCGTGCTGTTGATCATCATCTGTCGCATGGCATCAGCCAGATAGGTCAGCGGGATGATGCGCACGATCCAGTTCAGGAAGTCGGGCAGATCGCTCAGCGGAAAGAAGATGCCCGACAGAAAGAGCATAGGGAAGTTCACCGCCTGGGTGATGCCCGACGCGGCGTCTTGCGTCTTGGCGATGGAAGCCAGGAAGTAGCCCAGGCTGATGAACATCAACGATCCCAGCACAATGATACCGGCGGTTTGTGCGGGGTTGGCGATGTGCACGCCAAAGGCATAATAGCCGATGCCCAGGATCAATGCCGTCTGGAAGAGCGTGATGGTCAGGCGCAGCAACACCTGGCTGGTCAGCAACGCCCAGCGCGGCAGCGGCGTTGCGCCCAGCCGGCGCAAAATCTTGCGCTCGCGCAGCGAGACGATCGGCAGCGTCGTGCCGAAAAGGCCCAATTGCATCAGCGACATCGCCAGAATGCCCGGCACCAGGAAATCAATGGCACCCAGGGTGGTGGTGTTCACGCTCTGCGTCTGCGCCTGCAACAACGGCGCTTTGCCGGTCATTTCTTGATTGATCTGCGTCAGCACGCCCTGCACGGTTCCGACCATGATCTGCCCGGAAGGCTGCTTCGAGGCATCGTAATAGAGCTGCACCGAGGTTGTCTGGCCGCTCTGCGCGTTCTGGCTCAGTCCTGGCGGGATGACGATGACCATGTCGATCTTGCCGTTCTTGAGTTGATCCTGAAAGGCGTTCTCGTCAGTCACCGTCGTGCCGGTCTTGATCTTGAACACTTTGGCGAGGTCCGGACTCTGGAAAACCTGCACAATGCGCTGGCCCGTTGGCCCGGTGTCAAGGTTGACAACGGCGACGGTATAGGTGCTGCCGCCGCTCTGCGAAAAGATCAACCCGAAGAGTACGATGAAGAGGATCGGAAAAGCCAGCGTCCAAAAGAGCGTGGTGCGGTCGCGCAGATATTCTTTCAGCGCCGCAATGTATAAGCTGATGACCATAGCCATCACCTCTCTCGGTTGAATGAAGTGTGCTGGAAAAAGATAACGGAACACGCGGGACACAAAAGCTCACACGGAGGTCACGGAGAGAATTGAAATGGTTGGCAACTCTGATCTCCGCTTTTTTCGCCAGGTCCCTTCAAAAGATTTTCCGTGTCATTCCGTGAAAGTCTCTGTGTCTTCCATGTTCCCATCCCCTAATCGCGCAATGCGCGGCCCGTGAGTTTGAGAAAGACATCTTCCAGCGTGGCGTTGCGCACGTTCAGGTCGCGGAAATTGGCGGTGCCGGAGCGCTCGCGGCTCAGCAGCGCGCCCATCGTCTGCGGCACGTCGTTTGAGTGTAGCGTCACCTTGCCATCGATGATCGACGCATTGATGACACCTGGCAGGTTTTTATACGCATCCACATCGGTGATACCATCCTCGAACTCGATGGCGACATCTTGGAAGAACTTGCGGATCAATGCCGCCGGCGTGTCCATCTCCAGGATCTTGCCGTGATCGACAATGGCGATGCGGTCGCAGAGTTCCTGTGCTTCTTCCATATAGTGCGTTGTCATCAAAATCGTTTTGCCGCGCCCGCGCAACTCGCGGATGACATCCCACAACTGGCGGCGCGCCTGCGGGTCCATGCCGGTCGTCGGCTCGTCCAGAAAAACGATCTCAGGATCATTGACCAGCGCCAGCGCTACGCTCAGCCGCTGCTGCTGGCCGCCGGAAAGATTTTTGCTGCGGGTGGCGCGTTTCTCTTCCAGGTTCACCATGCGAATGAGATCGTCGGTGGGGATGGTCGCATGGTTTGGATAAAACGTGTGGAAGAGATCGAGGATCTCTGTCACCGTCAGCAGGGGATAGAGCGCAGTGGTCTGCAACTGAATGCCGATGCGCTCTTTGATCGCCTGCTTCTGCTGCGGCTGTTTCATCCCCAGCACCGTGATGCTGCCGCTGTCAGGCGCGCGCAACCCCTCGATCATCTCGATGGTGGTGGATTTACCCGCGCCGTTCGGCCCCAGCATGCCAAAGATCTCGCCCTGGCGCACGCTGAACGAGATGCCGTCCACGGCTTTCGTCGCGCCGTAATATTTTTTCACGTCCTCGACGTGAATGGCATCCAAATCGTCAGACATGAGTGTGTGAAACCTCCCAAGTTGATGCGATATCTCAACCACTCGACAGGATAATCCAAACCAGCCGTCAAGCAACAGTGCCTTTCGTCATGATCCTTCCTCAAAGCGCACGTATGGTGAGGAAGATCACAATCTGCAAAGAGAGAAGGATGGGAACAGGAGGACACAGAAGCTATTCACGCAATGACGCAGAAAAGCTTTCTGAACCATCCAGGGGTGGAATGGGGCAAACAAAAATCCCCATCCCATGTGAGTGCATGGAATGGGGAGAGGGATGAGCCGGCGGCTTATCTATGCAGACCGCCAGCCTTTTTGTGGGTATAGCCGGCGTCGCCGTAGCCATACCCGCCGCCCTCATAGCTGTTGCAGCAGCCAGAGCCGGGATTGCCATAGATGCTATAACTGCCATAGCAGCAATCGGGGAAGCAACATCCATAGCCATAGCCGATGCCGCCGGCAGGGCCATAATCGGCGTAGCCATAGCCGCAGATGCCGAAGCCATTCCCGCAGCCGCCATAGCCATAGGTGCAACGGCATTGGCTATAGCAGCCGCAGTGCCGCCTGCAAGGGTTGTTCCAGCCGGGTGTGACGCTCTTCGCCGCCACCTGCGCGTGATGCACGGTTTGCGCGGCTGCCGGTGCTGCATGCAACGCGGCGAAACCCGCCACTAAGGCGATGACCATGATGGCGACCAGTCGCCCTGCCCTGCTCAGAACCACTCGCATAGTGTTCTCCTCCTCAAATGCGAACGCTTGCAAACGCAAGGAACATGCTACACCACTTATAGCGTTTTGAGCATGAGATAGACGATAAAGCAATGTCAATCTGAAGCGCATTTTTTTCAAAAGTCGCGTTACGGCGACTTCCCATGATTATGGACAAGTGGTTGCCCGCGTTTTTTCCGTTCCCAGCATGGGAAAAAACCGGAACGCAAGGAATCATGGCGGGAATAACTCAAGCTGAGCAGCAATGATTACGTAAAAATCACCTACTTTCTTATGTCAACTGAAATGGTTTGGGATGGGAACTAGAGCAAATCATGATATAATGATTCCTGATTGTAGGTACATTCTTGCTTTCCACTGATTGGACATTCTGCTCTCTGTAGAGGGGGACTGGGAAGCTATGCAGCCAGGGATCATCGGCATCGACATGGGAGGAACGACCACGCGGCTGCGCTGGTTCGGTCCTACCTCCGACCCCTCTCCGGCAAAGCTGGAGGGGGAAGCTCACCCATCGAGTGATTATGTGATGGCAAAGGCTGTTACTTCGCTTGATGCTCTCCCCCTCTCTACCGAAGGTGGGGAGGGAGCCGGGGGGTGGGGCTATCGTTTCCCCACCCATCAGGATTACGCCGCGCAACTCGCCGCCCTGGCTCAAGCTCTGCCAAGCGCACCGCCATACACAGCCGTCGGTGTGTCGGTGGGAGCGCGGGTGCTGGCGGATGGCAGCGGCGTGGTATTCGCCCCAAATCTGCGCGATCATGAGGGGCACGACCTGCGCGGGGAACTGGCGGAGCGGGCGGGCGCGCCGGTGTGGCTGGCGCACGACACCGTCTGCGGGCTGCTGGCGGAATGGCGCGTGGGCGCGCTGGTGGGGCGCGAGCGCTGCGCGTACCTCACGCTTTCCACCGGCACCGGCGCGGCGGTGGGCTTGCGCGACCGCCTCATCTCCATCGAGTTCGGCCACCAGGTCCTTGACGGCAACCCGCGCCCCTGTCTCTGCGGGCAGATCGGCTGCCTGGAAACTTATACTGGGGGCCGGCAGATCGAGCAGCAGATGGGCCGGTCGCCGGAACACATCACCGATTCCGCCTTCTGGGAGACCTTCGCGCAAAAACTGGTGCTGGGGCTGGTTAATCTGGCGCAATTGACGCGGGTGGAGATCGTCGCGGTGAGTGGGGGCATCGCGCTCCACCGGCCCGCATTGCTGCACCAGGTGCAATCCTTTGTCAGTGAGCGCCTTCACGGCATGGCGCTGGCGCTGGTGCCCGCCGCGCTGGGCGAAGACGCCCCCCTCATCGGCGCGTCGTTGCTGCCCGCCACAGATCCCGCGATGCTGATCCATTAGAACATCGCTGATCTAGCGCATACTATTCCAGCCCGTGCAGGCAACGGGTGAGGCATGCCATCACCCCAAATAAGAGATCGGGGTACTGCTGATGATGCCGGTCCCGGCATGCACTCCCCTCGCCAGCGCTTGCTGGCAAGGAGGCACCGCGCTGCTCTCCTTTTCGATTGAGTGAGGAGCATGCCCCCACGCTCACAAAAATTCCGCGATCCGCCTGAAAATCTTGAAAACGCTGGTTATTGTGATATACTCTGTAATGTGCATCGGATACAATGAAAGATAGGAGCATAAGAAGCTCTTGTTGCGTTCCGATATTCGTATCAGGGTTACGCATTTTTGGCAGGATGCGCTAACCCGCTCCTTCCTAGCGCACAGCACGAGCTGGTGGCGCTTTTTGTGCTTTGCGCGTTGTGCAAAGGGAAGCGTCGTCTCGAGAAACCACCATGAGTACTGGAGAGAACAACCATCATGGGATTTTTTGCCGGTGAGTTGGAGCATGTGCTCCGCAATCACACCACCCATCCACAGGGATCGCCCTGGTCGATCCTCGCGCGCATGAACGTGCATCCTCAGCAGATCGACCGGCTCAAGAAGGCTGCTGAGGATATCGGTCAGGTGGCGACGCTGCCGGATCAATCCATGCAACAACTCCGAACCGAGCTGGAACTGACACCCCTGGAATGGTCACGCTTGCAGGCAGGGATCGAAGCAGACGTATTTTTACGGATGCTGCTCTACCATTCCTATCCGCTGGAAGACGCTGTTAACACCGCTAACGCGATCTTTGCCGCCATGCTCAAAGATCGCTTGGCGACCGGTGGCGGCGAGATCATGGACCCCCACCTTTCCGATATGGTCAACGTGGCCATCCAGGCCGGTCGCGGGCGGCGCGGGCGCGGCATTCGCCGCCGGGTGGAAGCGCAGCCGGAAGAGATCGCCGAACTGCAACGGCAGATCGCCTTGCAAACCCAGCAGTTGAACCAGCCGCCGGTCAATCAGACCCCCGTTGAGCCAACCCCTAAAACAACACGCAACGGCAGGAAATAGCGCAAATCCCTCTCAGCGGCTGAGAGGGATTTTTGCTGCCTGAAAACGAGCGACGTCACGACCCGAATCCCAGGGTGCATGAACTGGTGGCGCAAAATGTCCCGATCACCGTGTCATGCCAGCCCAGCAACGGGTTGCCCTGTGCGTCGTACTGGCCGTTGGGACCGATGCTTTTGAGCACCAGCGCGCGGTTATCGGGAACGCCGTTCTTGTCGAAAGCGATCAGTCCGCTAATGCCCTGATAAGGTGCGTGCACGGTAACTTGCCCCAGCGCGGCGATGAGATCTTTGGGGGTGGGAATCGTGCTGGTGCTCAGCAGATTGGATTTCACGGCGGAATCCAGCATCAGCGATACTGCGTCATAGGAAAAGATGGCGTTGGCTGAGGGTTCCAGCGGTTGCCCGGCAGGTCCTTGCGTGAAATCTTGCTTAAAGTTGTTGAAAAAGGCAGGGATATTGGTGCTGGGCCATTCGCCGGCGTCGGCCAGCCCCAGGATGTGCAGATTGCGCATGGCCTGGGGATTGGCTTTCGCCAGCGCCGCCGTCTGCGCGGTATCAGCGGATTGGCTCTGGCCAATCAGGCTGGGATCGTCCGCATTGGCGCTGGCGAGGATCTGCACAGACGGATTCGCTTTATACATGTCCACCGCCAATTGAGCGGCATCAGTGCTGGTGCCGGAGAAGAGAATCATATTCGCGCCCTGGACTTCCGCTTCTTGTACCACCTGTTGCAGCGTAACGTTGGGCGGTCCGCCTGGGGGGCTGTTGATGGACAACAGGCGATCCAGGCTGATGCCGGGCGTCTGGGCCAGAATGGCTTGCGCGTCACCGGCGATTTCCAGATTGCTGACGATGCGCGGGTCTTGCACGATGAGGACGCGCGAGGCGTTGAAGGGCTGGCTGGTGGCGATTTTCGCCATCACGCCCGCCTGATAGAGATCAGTCGGCGACAACTGGAAATAGTTGGGTGCAGTGAACGGCTTGAAGCCCGCCGCCTGGCAGAACGCGGCAACTTGTGCCGGCGGGGCGGGGAAGCAATCGGTGGTGACGACGGGCACGACCACCGGCACATTGCTTTTGGTCAGGCTCACCAGCGCCTGGGCCAGATTTTGCCCGGAGGTTTTGGTGATGTAGCGCGAGGCCCAACTGATGACGCCCAGCGCATGGGTGGGATTCTCGTGCTGCAATTGCGCGCCATAATAGTCCGCGAGCAGGGTGGCACCGCTGGTGTTGGGACCAACGCTGGCGATTTCGATGATCACCTGCGTGTTGCCCGGCAGCGCGCCACTTTGGTTCAGCGCCGCCTGAGCTTCATAGGCTCCGCGCAACACCTCACGCGACACGTCCAGATCTTGCGGCGCGAAGCTGACGGCCACGTCCAGCGTGACGAAGGGCGGCAGCGGCTGATGGGTGTTTTGCGCGGCGAAGATCGCCGCTTGAATCTTGGTATCCGCCAGATAAATCTGCGGCTCCGCATTGCTGGGATCGTCCTGCGTGGCAAGCTGAAAATCGCTGATGGCTGTACCGAAATCATTCTTGCACAAGGCTTGTGCAGCGGCCTCTTCCGCCCCAATCGCGTTTGCCGCTCCTGGTTTGCTGATGTCAACAATGCCCGTGTTTTGCGCCGAAGTGGCGCACTGCCCCGAACCATCGGGATCGCCGGCAGCCACCGTATCAAAAATCGCCCGCCCCGTGCTTAAACCGATGCCGCGCTGCGCCAGCGCCACCGCTGTCGGATTCAGCGTGGCAGTGGGAATAACCGACTCTTTCGCCGTCGTTGAATTATGCGCGCGGATGGCGAGCACCGCGACCAGCGCAACGACCAGCAGCACCGAAACGAAGCTGCCCAGCGCGACGGGGATGAACCGGTTGGGGCGGTCGGACAGCAGGGGCTGCATGTTATTGAGGGCATCACGGTTGGGCATTTCGCCGTTGCGGGCACGTTCCAGGTCCAACTGCATCTCTTCGGGATACTGATAGCGCTGGCTCGGCACCTGGCGCACCGCTTTGGCCAGCACCGCTTCGGCGGGGGCCGAGATGGCCGGGTTGATCTGGCGTGCAGGCGAAAACAGTGTGGCCCCACGCGCAGCGGCGTCGAAGCCGGTGGCAGCATAAAACAGCGTCGCCCCCAGGCTAAACAGATCCGACCGGCGATCAGCCTGGCCGTGCGCCTGTTCCGGTGCGCTATAGCCAATGCTGGGCGGGAGATCTTGCAGGGGAATGTTCAAGGCTT
>JAJPKG010000114.1 GCA_021323815.1 Pseudomonadota bacterium | reverse complement strand
GGCCCACTGGCCCCAGGTGGTCGCCATGCGCCGCCGCTTCCCCGGATTCTCGCTGCCACGTGCTCTGCTGCTGGCCCGCGCCGACGCGCTCTATCGCCCTCTGGCGATGGTCCTGCCGCGTTTGGCGCAACGCCACAATGCCACCATCATCGCCGGCACCGCCGCGCCGCAGGTACGCCGCTCCGTCGCTCCGCGTGATATTCGCCGCTGGGGGCAGCCGGGGGCATCTGAGGTCTATCTCGCCGCCGGCGCGGAGGTGTATAACATGGCCTTCGTCGTCACGCCGGACGGAGTTATCCACCGCGTCAACAAAGTTTTCCCCACTGCCAGCGAAATGCAAGCCCTCGACATCACGCCCGGCAAGCTGGAAGATGTGCGCGTCATCGACACCCCCGCCGGGCGCATCGGCGTTGCCATCAGCCTGGATGCTTTCACACCGGCATATCTGCACCACCTCGACCGGCTGGGGGCGGAGATTGTCGCGCAGCCCGACGCTAATGACCAGTTGTGGGTTGCGCCCAGCAACACCTGTGACTGGCAGCCGCAAGAATGGCTCAATTCCGTACTGGGCAGCATCCAGGCGGACTATCCGCACCTGCGCGCAAATATCTGCGCCATGCAGACCGGCAATTTCTTTGATATCACCTTCGATGGACAGTCCAGCATCACGCTCAAAGGCCCAGATATCCCCAACGATGTGGATAACTTTGTGGGAAACTCTGGATTTATCCACACGGTCACGGGGAAACAGATGACTGGTTCCATTCTGGCCGTTGCGCCCTGGGTGGTTCCCGATCCCGTTACGCGCTCGCCCGCGCTGGATCTTCCCACGCGGCGGGCGCATCTCAACGCGGTGGGGCGACAACTGCTCCCAGGCGGCAGCCGCGCCGGCCAGTTCCGCGAAGTGGCCATCTCAGCCGATATCCCGCTGGAGTGAAAACCACCCTGTTTCCCCAACATATCCACAATCTTGTGGATAACTTGAAAGACTTCGGGCATTCCCTTCGTTTTTTCCGTCAATTGCTCCTCAGTCCTCTCGTACTTTTGCCATGTTGGCCGTGCACGTTGTATGCTGAGGGCAGATGTGGCGCTGCCATGTCGCAAATCTATCTGAAGGCTCGCCTGGCACCCGCCTGACGCCCTGGGCGGGCGGAATGATTTCGCCCCGGCAAACTGCCCAGCGCGGATTCCAGACGCGGGGCCACGCATTCCCAATAGCGCGTCGTTTCATCCTTGCGGTGGCGCGATGCGCGGGTGCGCGCGGCAGCCGGGCGTGATGGGTGCCGCTGCCGTCGTCGTGCAGATGCTGAATCTGTGGCGGGCGGCAGAGAGAGACCGTCGCGGTGTGGCCGTAACCTGAGGATCATGCGACACGGGCACGCCGCGCTTCTTTTGTGTTGGCAACTCATGTGCAGATCGCACTCCCAGGAGGACGACCTTCTATGGCAATGACGCAAGTGCGGCGAGTCACACTCGCTGATATGGATCTCAGCATCGGCAAGCGCGCTCGCTTGCATCGCTTGCTCTATGGTGCCGGCCCCGGCAACGGCACGCTGATGCTGCTGCCCATCGATCAAGGTCTGGAACACGGCCCGCGTGACTTTTTCCCCAATCCGCCGGCGAAGAATCCGGAGTTTCAGTTGCAGTTGGCGAAAGAAGGCAAATTCTCCGGCATCGTCTTCCAGGTGGGCATCGCCAGCAAATATATGGCGAAGTTCGCCGGCGAGGTGCCGCTGGTGCTGAAGCTCAACGGCAAGACGGAGATTCCATCTGACAAATCGCCGCTCTCGCCTTGCATCGCCAGCGTGGAAGACGCTGTGCGGCTGGGCGCGGACGCGGTCGGCTACACCCTGTATGTCGGCTGGCCGCAGCAAGAGGCTGATTTCATATAGTTCGCCCGCGTGCGCGAGGACGCCGAGAAATATGGCATGCCCATCATCGTGTGGTCCTATCCGCGAGGCGAGGCCATCGAAGCCAAGGGCGGGCGCGACAGCTTCTATGCCATCGACTATGCCACACGCGTCGCCGCCGAATTGGGGGCCGACGTGGTGAAGGTCAACGTCCCCAAGTTCAATCCTGAGAAAGATAAGCTGGCCCCCGCGCCATATAACTCCACGCAGTTCACCAAAGAAGAGGCGCTGTCGCACATCGTGCAATCCGCCGGCAAGACGCTGGTGATCTTTTCCGGCGGCGAGAAGCAAGAGGAAAGCGACGTGGTGGAAAAGGCCCGCGCCGGCATGAACGCTGGCGGCACCGGCGTGATCTTTGGCCGCAACCTCTGGCAGCGGCCCATGCCCGAAGCGCTCAAGCTGGCCGGCGAGATCCGCTCGATGCTGCTGGAATATAGCGCATAAAGCCGGCGGCTGATGACATGTGTGTAGGGGCGATGCTGGCCGGCTCGCCCCTGTAGTTTTGCTCAGTGGAGATCGCCCGTGATCACCATTGCACCGCTGGCACACATCGATCTGCCCCTGTTGCAGCGCCTCGTCACTGGCTATGCCACCGATGTTGTGTACCGTGCGGCGAAAAACGAATCTGATGGCGGCACCACCATCAGTTTGTACCTGACCGAACTGCCTCAACCCTATATCAAGCGGTACGGCGATCTGCTGGATGGTGATGTCGTGCGGCGTTATGATGCCATCGCGCAGGCCGGTCATTCCTTCGCCGCGTATGAGGATGGTGGGCAGTGCGTAGGCATCGCCGTTTGCGAGCAGCAGGTATGGAATGCCAGCCTGACCATCCGGGAGTTTCATGTGGAACCGTCCAGCCAGGGGCAGGGGATTGGTCGCCGGCTGATGGAAGCGGTCGCTGAGCATGCCGAGGCGCATCACCTGCGCGCCCTGGTCTGCGAGACGCAATCCACCAATGTACCTGCCATTCGCTTTTATCGCGCCCTGGGCTTCACGCTGGACGGCATTGATCTCTCGTTCTATTCCAACCATGACTATCCTGATGGGGAGATCGCGATCTTCATGAAGCGCTATCTGTGATCATCCCCAAATGACCTATACTCACCCATGCCACGCCGCTCCAGCAGCCGATCATGCAGCCATTGATAGCCATATTGGGCTATCGGAGAAGATGTGCTAGGGGATCTTGTGTCTTTCAGATATACTGTTGCCGTACCCAAAAGTCCACCCCTTCACAGGCTGGAGAGCAGAAAAGGAAGAGCATTTGATGGAAACCATCCGTGTCATGATCATTGATGAACATCCCCTGTTTCGCGCCGGCGTGCGCTGGGCCATGGAGCAATCCGGCACCTGCACGCTCATTGCTGAAAGCGCCGACGCCATGCAGGGCCTGGAGATGGCGCGCACCCACACGCCGGATGTCATTTTGGTCGATGCCTATCTGCTCAGCGGCAATTCGCTGGAACTGGCCCGACAATTGCGCCATTTCTCGCCGCAGGTTGCCATCATCATGCTCACCGAACAAGAGGATGAGGAACAATTGTTTCAGTCCATTAAGGTTGGCGCGGCGGCGTATCTGCTGAAAGATATCGAAGCCGAGGATCTGGTAAAAGCCATTGTCAACGTCAGCCAGGGCATCTTCCTCATCAACGACAACGTGCTCTCGCGTCCGCATGTGGCCTCGCGCGTGCTGCGCGTCTTCCGCGAGATGGCGACCGAGGAAGAGCCGGAGGTGACGCCACTCTATACGCCGCTTTCCAGCCGCGAGGTGGAGATTCTGGACTATATCTCGCGGGGCAACAGCAACAAAGAGATCGCTAAATCGCTCAAGATCAGCGATCAGACCGTCAAGAACCACATCACGTCCATCCTGAAGAAGCTCAACGTGAATGACCGCACGGCGGCGGTCGTCCACGCGTTGCGTCACGGCTGGATCAAAATCCACCCCGAAGAATCCTAACGGTCAGATCACGTTGTTTCTAGGCTCTCCCTCTCCAGCTTTGCTGCGGAGGGAGTCGGGGGTGGGGCCAAGACGCGGAATCATCCCCTGGAAGGGAAGGTGGCAGGGATGCCCATCAATTCCGATTATGCCGACCGCTCAGACGTGCATCAGCCACGCTACGCTGCCGACAGTGGCGATCTCGGCCCGCTGGATGAAGAGTTCATGCCCAACCGCGAGCCGGATTTCGCCCAAAGCGCCACCCTGGATGCCGCCCGCGCGCGCCTCAGCGATGAAATGCGCCGCCTGCAAGCGCATCTCACCGAGATCGGCAGCCATCTGGAAGAATCAGAGCGGCTGCTTCCCGGCCAGAGCGAGCGCCGCGCCCAGGCAACCGCCGCGCTGCGCGCCATTGAACAAGACCTCAGCCAGCACAGCCGCCAGGCCATTGTCAAAGCGTATCAAGAATGGGTGCAGGCGGAATTGGCGTATAGTGGCACGCGCGAAGTATGCGACTATCTGCGCGTCGAGGCGGAGCATGACCGTCGCTGTCTGGCCGCGCTCGACTTTGCCCAGCAGGCGCTGGCTGATGCGACGTTTTTGAGCGAGCCGTTGGCCTCAACGCCGCTGCATTCCTCGGCTTTGCCCGCGCGCATGGCGCTTTCCGCCGACTTCGCGGAGTCGAACGAGCTGCGCGCCCCTAAACATGCGGTCACATCGGCACAGTTAGTGGATCAAGAGGCGTTGCTGGCGGCGCGGGAGTATGAGCGGCACACCATTGCTCGTAACATTGATGAGCGCGTGCGTTTCACGCTCTCTGACGCCGTTTTACAGGCTGAGTTTTGCGAAGCCGCCTTGCGCGGCGATCCCGATCATGCTCATCAGGTTGTCGGAGAATTGAAAAACCGCCTTAATGAAGCCTTGCGCGAGGCTGATATGCTCATCTTCGAGCTTGAGCCGATGATGTTGAGTGAGCTGGGCCTTGCCGGCACGTTGCAGCGTTATCTGCATGATCTGCGGCAGGCACAAGGCGCGCCGGTAAGCATGCGCATGACGGGGAAAGAGCGCCGCTGTCATGTCGCTGTCGAGCGCGCTCTGTTCCGCGCCGCCCGCGAGGCTGTGCGCAACGCGCTGCGCCACAGCGACGCCTCGCGCATCCAGGTGGCCTTGACCTATCAGCCCGATGCCGTTTTGCTGTGCGTGGAAGATGACGGTATCGGTTTCGACGTGGATGCCGTCATGGCCCAGGCCCGTAAGGGATTTCATTCAGGCTTAGGCCAGCTCTGCATTGAAGTGGATCTCATCGGTGCGCAGCTTGGGGTGAAAAGCGCGCCCGGTCGCGGCACGCGCATCGATTATATCGTGAACGAGGCCCAGCCGTTCTAGCGGTGCGCTGTCGTGCGTAGCCGAGATGTCACTGTTTCTGCTACAATAATGGCGGCATGCGAAATGTTGTGCACTTCACCGAGGCAGGGAGAACTGCTATGGCTGACGAGCTTCCCAAAGGCGAACGCCGCCCCCTGGGGTTGGTGGAATATGCTCTCATCATTGCGCTGGTGGCGGTCGTGGCCATCGGCATCATCATTGTGCTGCTGCCCGCCATCACCAGCATCGTCTCCACCCTACGCGGCTCTTGACATTGCCGTAGCGCGCCTTGCACCAGGCTGGGGAAAAGGTCGTCGGCATTATCAGGCAGCCGGTGGATCGAAAATCCCGCTCAATGGATGAGATCAGGTATGCCTCTTGCGTAGCATCAGACGGGGTGGATTCCTGTTCGTTCTCACGGAGGAGGCTTTTTTCACATGGCATCTCCCACACCGCGCCCCCGTGCTTCCGGTGGCGGCACTCCCTTGATCATTTTGGGCATCGTTCTGGCGCTGATCACCGCCGTTTTGGTGCTGTTTCTCACAACCGGCGGTGGCGGCGGTGGCAGCGGACAAACCGTGACGGTTGTGGTCGCAGCGCAAAATCTCACCGCTGGCACGGTGCTTTCTAGCAACCAGAGCGGCGGCAACTACGCGCTGGTGAGTGATGCGTTCCACGTGGAACACTTGCCCGCTGCTGATGTTCCCGCCGATGCTTTCCCCTATGCCGGCACCGCCGCACTTGCCAGCGCATTGAATAATCAGATCATCACGGCACCCTTTATGGCCGGCGACATCTTGCGCCGCAATGACAGCCGCATGACCGCGCTCGGCACCGGCCCCGCAAACAGCATCACCAACCATAATCCCGACGCCTTGCCTGCTGGTGATGTGCTGGTCGCGTTGCATGTGGGCGATTCCCCTGGCATGCAGATCGGCGCGCAGGAAGGCGATCACGTGGATATTCTGGCGACCGAGTGCGTCAACAGCCCCAGCACGCATGGCAACTGCCAGGTTGCCCAAACCACCTTGCAAAATCTCACCATCTACATGGTCAATGGCGGCCTGCTCTACGTTGCCGTCTCGCACCAAGATGCGCTGGTTCTGAAACTGTTGGTCGAGACTGCCAAGCTTGATCTGGTGCTACGCAAGCCCGGCGACACTGGCAATGCTAACACGCAGCCCATCGACACCGCCTGGATCATCACCCATTTCGGCTTCACCCCACCGTGACGTTGTTCTCTTGGACCTTGCTAAATGCCGCAACCGTGCTACAATTGAGTGAGAACAAATGCGGCAGCCTTGATGGAGGAAAGCAACGATGGTTGCGGCACAACCTCGCCAATTGCAACTTTTTTCAGAAGAAGTATCTGCTCCTGTTCATTCATATGAACCTCGTGCTCAGCATGGCACTTTTCAAGATTCATTGCGCGCCCCCATTCATCGTTGGTTTACTTATCCGGCGGGGTTTTCTTTCAAAGCAGTTGAAAATTTTTTGCGAGAACAAAATATTGCCCCTGGAATGGTTGTTTACGATCCTTTTGCTGGTACTGGAACGACCAATATCGTAGCGAGCCAGTGGGGTATCCGTTCTTATGGTGTTGAAGCTCATCCTTTTGTCTATTTTGTTGCTGCCACTAAGCTTTTCTGGAACTATGAGTTTCCACAGCTTTATCAAGAAATCGATCGATTAGTAATGCACGTAGAACACCAGATTACCCAGAACACGCAGCCTTATGAGGATATCATTGCTATCTTCCCGGAACTCGTTGGCAAGTGTTATCTTCCTGAAAAACTTGCCCATCTCTACTTCTGCCGTGAGGCGATCCTTCAGCTGCCGAAAGGACCTTTCAAAAATTTAGCCAAACTAGCCCTGACAAATCTTTTACGCTCTGTTGCTGATGTTGCAACCGGCTGGCCCTATATTGCTCCCAAGAAGGCGAAAAAGAATGGTTCATCCGTCTCTTCTGTGAATGTGCCTGCTCGTTTGCGTGAACAACTTCTGTTGATGGCAGGAGATATACAAATTGTCAAAGCACAAGCACAAACAGTGGGTGAGGCAGAGATGATTTTTGGCGATGCACGGCATGTAAAAGAAATTTCCTCCCTCTCTGTTCATCACTGCTTTACATCACCGCCCTATTTGAATAATTACGATTATTCTGATAGAACGCGCTTAGAGATGTATTTTTGGGGTGAAGCGGGCAGTTGGGGTGATATTACCCGAAAAGTGCGCACACGCCTCATCATGTCGGCAACCACTCAGATCAACCGTTCTGATTACAACGAAAAATCCTTGCTTTCCCAGGAACTATCTTCCGTTGCGCCAGCGATAGCGAGTGATCTACAAGGCAAAGTTCAGGCACTTGCAGCGTGCCGTCTCAACAAGGGTGGTAAAAAGAGTTATGATATTATGGTGGCCGGTTATTTCAATGATATGTTTCAGGTGCTTCAGGAAACCTATCGCGTCTTAAAACCTAAAGGAAGTTTTCAACTTATCCTTGGTGATTCTGCTCCTTATGGGGTTTATATTCCAACACATCTCTATCTCGGCGAAATGGGGAAGAAAATTGGCTTTGCTGAATATACCATTGAAGACCTTCGCTCACGCGGAGGGAAATGGCCGGGAAATCCGCAAAGACATAAAGTCGCCCTTAAAGAATGTATTCTGACACTTTACAAGGCGTGACCATTTTTGCTGATCAGTTGTTTAGTGGCGGCGAACTTGAAGCTTCCCAAAGTGAAGGTCCTTCGTCATCAGAAAGAAGGGCTTCTTCATCGAATTCTTCCAGAAAGGTGATAGCTTCGGCTAAGGAAGAGAATATATATCTCCGAGACTCTCCCAGAGTTGTCTCTATGGTTATTTCGACCTCTTGGATCTCGCGAGGTATAGTGCCATCGAGAGTTTCTTTGAGAGTTTGTTTTAATAGTGGCTCGATTTCCGCCAGAAGTTGGTGAGCAATCTCATCCTTTTGAGATTCGTTGAGCGATTGCCAGGCATGCCAGGCTCCCATCACGCGATCTCGTTCCTTTTCACCCCAGCCGATATCAATATTGTAGCTTGCCAGAACCTCTCGAATGTGCGCAAAACCTACCTCGAAAAGGGTGACATCAAAACTTTGCAACATTGCTTTTGAACTGCTACTCCAATTGCCGGCGAGGACTGCTATTGATTTTCTTACAGTTGGGAAGCTGCGTCGTAAACTGTAATGCGCCGTGCAAATCCAACTTCCCTTGTCCCGGTTATGTTTGACGTAGCGAATATACTTTGATTCGATCAGTACGAGCGGTTGCATACGAGCATTGGCGATGACTGCGTCAATGTTATATTCATTTCCAGCCATATCGCGTAATAGCAGTTTCTGTGGTTTGCCACTTTTAGGGTGTGGTAAGCCAACAGTGACATAAACACAGCTATATTCTTGAGCAATTGGCATAAGCAGGCGATTCACTTCAACTTCTATGAGAGATCCGATGGCTTCACCTAATGTACTGCCAAAATTGACGACTGCTTTTTTAGGATCGGCCATATCATTCTCCTCAGTTTCATGTAGTGGATTTCATATTTTCATTATAAAGCGATACTGATGCCTTCTTCAAGTGGCCTAATTTGGCAAGCTCTTCTCATAACAACCTTGTTGAATCATCCCCTTTGTCTCAACTATCTTAGCTCGGTTATGTTTACGGATGCGAAACGACCGATTACCAAAAAACTTCTACAGCATATCGATCTCATTGCTCTTTTGCGCCAGTTAGATAAAGACGCCTTGCTTGCAAACTTACAGGTTGTAGCGATGCAGTCATCCTCGGATCATCAAATTCCTGCCGACCTTTCACTGGAGCAACTTGAAAGTCTTTTGCTCAATGGAAGTTGGCAAAGATCGTCTGTTTTGTAGCTTTCTCTTTTGGATGTCATCGCCTAGCGCCTCTTTCATCGTCTCTTGCCTTCCTGCTGAGATCGGCATTGCTCATGCGTGAGGATCTCGCCTGGAAGGGAGCCACGGATGGCCTATCGATCACCCGACGGGATGGATGCCCGCGTTCGCATCCTCATCATCGACGACCTCATTGAAACCGCGCAGACCGTGCGCAAATGGCTGTCCACGATGCCGGATTTGCGGGTGGTGGGCATTGCCACCAGCGCGCGTGAGGGACTTGATCTCGCCCGCCGTCATCAGCCCGACATCATCCTGATGGACGTGAACATGCCCGGCATGGACGGCCTGGCTGCCGCGCATATGATCAGCCTGGAACTGCCTGCTCAGGTCATTTTCATGTCGGTGGAAGATGACAAGGATCTGATGCAGGAAGCGTTCAAAGTGGGAGCGCGCGGCTTTCTGGTGAAACCATTGCGCGCGGATGATGTGCTGAGTGCCATTCGCCGCGTGGTGCAGTTGCCAGGGGCCACGCGCGGCGGTTCGGGTCCGCTGGAAGCTCCACGTGGAAAGCGCGGCCAGCACGTGGTGGCCGTCTGCGGGGCGAAGGGTGGTGTGGGGTGCAGTGTCATCGCTGCTAACCTTGCCGTCGCGCTGGCAGAGATCGCCTCCGAAGTGGTGCTGGTGGATGCCAACCTGCACGCTGGCGACGATCATGTGCTGCTGAATCTGGATGGCGTCACGCACACGCTCGATATGCTGCGCGATCCCGAAGAGGTGGATGTCGAAACCTTGCAATCTATCGCCGTCAAGCATGAGACCGGCGTGCGTTTGTTGCGCTCGCCGGACGATCCTGAGGCGGCGCGGGAATATCGGCGCGAGACCATGCGCGGCATGCTGATGGAAGTGCGCGAGCATTTCGATTTCACCGTCGTCGATACGCCCATATCCCTCGGCGAGGTCAATGAGGCTGTTTTCGAGATTGCTGATCCCATATTGGTCGTCACCACTCCGGAGATCACCGCCATCAATCGTGTCAAGAGCCTGCTGGAACGGTTGCGCCGAAATGGCGTCGCGCCGGATCGCTGCTGGCTCATCGGCAATCGTGTTGACGGCGGCTATCAGATCGCGCCCAAACGCGTTGAGCAATCACTGGGGCAGCGCTTCGCGGCGCAACTGCCCGATGATGTCAACACCATCATTCAGTCGGTCAATCGTGGCCATCCCTTCGTCACCCAGCACCGGCGCTCTGCTGTCTCGCGCGCTGTTCACGATCTCGCCCGGCGCTTGCAGCACTATGTTGCCGCCAAATAAGGAGGAAGCTCGTCATGACGATTGGTCGCTATAATGGCACACCGTCGCATCTGACCACGCTGCGCACTGGTGGCAGCGGCAACGGCACGGGTGATTTGCGCGGGGGCAAAGATGGCATGCCTGGTCGCGCTCAGGCTCTTTCCGCCCGCGAGATGGCCTTATTTGAGTTGCAGCAACGCATTCACTCCCTGCTGGTCGCCGAACTGGAAACCAGCAAAACGCAGATCGATCAATTGCCACCCCACTTGATGCGCCGCGAGGTTGAAGATCGCTTGCAGCGCATCATCGACACCGAGGCCCATCACCAGCAGATTCCCCTCGGCAAAAATGATCGCCTGGTGCTCATCGCGCGCTGCCTGGCCGACATCCTGGGGTATGGCCCCATCGAGCCGTTGCTGGCGGATGACAACGTGACGGAAATCATGGTCAATGGGCCATATAACGTCTGGGTCGATCAGCGGCACGGCAGGATGATCAAGACCGACATCCGCTTCCGCGACGAGCAACACCTGATGCGGATCATCGAGCGCATTGTGTCGCAGATCGGTCGCCGCGTGGATGAAGCGTCGCCGATGGTTGACGCGCGCTTGAAGGATGGCTCGCGCGTCAACATCGTCATTCGGCCCATCGCCATCGACGGACCATCATTGACCATTCGCAAATTTGCTAAGAAGGCGCTGCAACCGCAGGATCTCGTCGAAAACGCCACGATCTCGCGCGAGATGATGCTCTTTTTGCAACGCTGCGTGGAAGCGCGGATGAACATCATCGTCTCCGGCGGCACCAACACCGGTAAGACGACCATCCTCAACGTCTTGTCGGTTTTCATTCCGCAGGAACAGCGCATCGTCACCATCGAGGACGCGGCAGAATTGCAATTGCAGCAGGAGCACGTCATTCGCCTGGAAAGCCGGCCTTCCAGCGTGGAAGGCAAGCACGCTGTTACCATCCGCCAGCTCGTCGCCAACGCATTGAGAATGCGGCCCGACCGCATCATCGTCGGTGAGTGTCGCGGCGGCGAGGCGCTGGATATGTTGCAGGCGATGAACACTGGCCATGAAGGCAGCATGACCACGCTGCACGCCAACAGCGCCCATGATGTATTGAACCGTCTGGAAATGCTGGTGCTGCAAGCCGGCATCGACCTGCCGGAACGCGCCGTCAAAGCGCAGATCCTCAGCGCCGTCGATCTCATCGTGCAGTTGCACCATTTCGAGGACGGCTCGCGCAAGATCGCGTCGATTGCAGAGCTGCGCCAGGGTGCGAACGGCGACGGCGTGGAAGTGGTGGAGATCTTCGAGTTTGAGCGCGCCGGGCTGGATGAAAAGGGCCGCGTGCAGGGGCGCTTGCGCGCCACCGGCATTGTCCCCCGCCTGGCTGAGGTGATGGAACAACGCGGCTATCCCGTGCCGCACACCATCTTTCGCCGCGAGGTGCGCTGATGGATCTTCCGACGATGGGCAAATTGCCACTGCTGGTCAGCTTCCTCAGCGCGTTCGCCGTCTTCACCATCATCTTTGGCCTCAGCCGCGAATATCAACGCCGGCGCAACCGCCTTGCCGATCGCCTGCGCCAGTTGGAGATCCAGCGGCGCGGGCTGGCTCAGGCTGCTTTGCCGGATCGTGAGACCGGGCAACTTGTCGCCGCGCTCAATCAGATCGCTCACCGCGCTGGCTTGGATGAGCAGCTTTCCCGCGCTGGCGTGCCACTCACCGCCGGCGAATTCATCTTGATTGTCGCCATTTTGCTTGGCGTTGGCCTCATCCTCAGCATCGCCTTACACAATATCTTCCTGTTCATGATGCTTGTCGCTGCCACCATTTGGGGGCCGCGCGCCTGGATTGCCAGCCGGAAAGCCAAGCGCACCCGCGACTTTGACGCGCAGCTGCCCTCTGCCATTCAGTTGATTGCCAGTTCGATGCGCGCCGGCAACAGCAACATCGCCATTGCCTTGCGCCTGGCTGCCCAAGAGAGCAAACCGCCGATCTCAAAAGAATTTCAGATCGTGGTGCAGCAGGTCGAGTGGGGTGCGTCCATCAAAGACGCCCTGGTGAGCATGACCGAGCGCGTTCCCAGCACCGATCTGCAACTGCTGGTGCAGGCGATCTCCATCCAGATGGAATCGGGCGGCAACCTGGTGCAAATGTTGGAAAACATCAGCGAGACCATTCGCGAGCGGGTGCGCCTGGCCGGTGAGGTGAAGGCGCTGACGGCGCAAGGCAAATATTCGGGCTATGTCGTCGCGCTGATGCCCGTTGCCATCTCTGCACTTTTGTTCATCTTCAATCCCAACTATATTCTCGGCGTGTTTCGCACCACCACCTGGTGCGGCTTCACCATGTTCGCGGCGGCAGCGGTTATGATCCTCATCGGCATGGCGGTCGTTCGCCGCATTGTTGATATCAAGGTGTAGATTTCCTGTTTCACGTGGCACGAAAGGAATCGATCATGCCATTTGCAAGCTCGCTCTTTGCCGCTGTTTGCGCTGGTCTGAGCGTCATTTTTCTGGTGATGGGCGCGGGGCGCAGAGCAAAGGGCGATGAGGTACAGCAGCGTATGGATCGGTTGTTGCATCGTCGCTCGCTGATTGACCAAGATGAGCTGCATCGCCCGCTGATGGAACGCCTGCTGCGCCCGTTACGCGGCAAGCTGGATGTCTTTGCGCGGCGTTTCTCTTCCGGCAATGCGCTGGCGAAAATGCAACGCGCCATCGACAAGGCAGATCTAGGTAGCATGTTCGATGCGTCCACCTTCATGGCGCTGCGCTTTTTCGCTGCCTGCGGTGTCGGATTGTTATTTGCTATCTTGGCCTTGCTGGCGCGCGGCGGCATTTTCCAGGTGATCCTCGGTGGTGGCGGCGCGGCCATAGCGGCTTACATGCTGCCGCTCATGTGGGTGAACGGCAAGGTGAAAGCGCGCCAGCATGAGATTCGCTCGGCTCTGCCCGATATGCTGGATATGCTCACGCTCTGCACCGGCGTCATGCCGCTGGATCGCGCTCTGGCGCGGGTTGCGGCGAATTCACCGCCGATCATGCGCAACGAACTGAACCGTGTTTCGTTTGACCTGCACACCGGATCGTATATGGAGGAGGCGTTGCAACGCTTCGCCGAGCGGGTGGGCCTGGATGAGATGAGCACGCTCGTCGCTACCATCAACCAGAGCCGGCAACTGGGGGTGCCGCTGGAAAAGGTGCTGCGCGAGCAATCCGCCGATATGCGCGTGCGACGCCGCCAGCGGGCTGAGAAACTGGCGCGCGAGGCTCCTATCAAGATGATGTTTCCGCTGGTCATCTTCGTTTTTCCGCCCCTGTTCATCGTGCTACTGGGGCCGAGCATCCCGCAGATCCTTCACGCTGTTGCGCCGGGCATTCATCTATGAGACAGCAATCGATTCCTCTCAGTTCGTTGTGTTGTGTTCGTTCTCGTCGCGGGCAAGCGCTGGTGGAATTCGCGCTGGTGATGCCGCTGTTTTTGATGCTGATGTTTGGATTAGTGGAAGTTTCGCTGATCTTTGCTTCCGGCGCGCTTTATAACACCGCGGCGCATCAGGCGGCGCGGATTGCGGCGCTGGCGGCGGCGCGTGACGGCAACGGCGACGGTGAAGCGGTCGGCGCGGTCAAAAAGTTGGTGCCGTCGATCTTCGTCGCGCCACTGGCACAGGTGATCATCTATCGCTCCGATGCTTCCGGTGCGGGACCAACTGCCAGCGCAGAAAACGTTTTCGATGCGAACGGCAACGCGATTGCCCCGCAGACCTGGCCGGTTTCCAGTCGCATCAGCAGTGCCGCGACGCCGGTTT
>JAJPKG010000344.1 GCA_021323815.1 Pseudomonadota bacterium | reverse complement strand
GCCTCAGCTCCCACCCGCCGGCGCGACCCCGAACTGTGGGCTTCTCTCGCGCTGATGACCCTGATCATCTTCATCTTGCTGGCCGCGACGGTAGTGATGATGGCGATAGGCGGCGTCTTCTTGCCGTTTGGCTTCAACAGCGATTTCTTCGTTAGACTGCTGAACCCCATCACCATCGGCGCGGTGCTGGGCGTGGCGGCGCTGGTGGTGGCCGTCGCCGCGCTCGTTTGCCTGCGCCCCCAACGGGGAAGCTGATCACCCACCGCCCAAAAGCGCCGCGTAGAGCCGTTCTTGTCGCTGCGCCGCCGCCTGATAGATGGCGCGGTTGGCGGAATTGGGCGCGATGACGCTGGTGGGCGGCATGGGTGCATGGTTTTTCGGCAGCGCGCCCAATGCCTGCAAGGCCAAAATAGCCGTTCCCCGCGCCGACGCCTCATCTATGGCCGAAAGGGCCAGCGGCAGGCCCAGCACATCAGCGAGGACGCACTGCAACACAGGGGAATGCAGCAGCGCGCCGCCACTGCCGACGATCTGCGCCTGCGCCAGGGCGGGCAGGGCCGCAACCACGCGAGCGTGCAGCGCGCCCAGGCGCAATGCCAGCGCTTCCAGCAACCCGCGCAACAGATCCGCTGACGTGGTTTCGCTGGTGATGCCGCTGATGACCAGGCGTGCGTCATCGTGCCAGCCCAGGCTGCGTTCCCCCGCGATGAAAGGCAAGATATCCAGCCCATGCGTCGCAGGGGCCAGCCGCGCCGCCTGCGCCTCGGCGTCTGCCAGAGATGGTAGCTTGCAGGTGGTGCTCAACCATGCGAGCAGATTGCCGCCCTCGCTCAGCGCGCCACCCAGCACCGCCCGGTCACGGTCCAGCAGATAGCGCCACAGCCCCGGCGGAATCTCGCGGTCGTCCACCGGCACGATGGCGCGCATGGCGCTGGAGGTGCCGATGGTCAGCGCCAGGCGTTCCGCCGTCTCGCAGCCTGACCCCACGTTCGCCGTTGCGCCGTCGCCCAGCGCGGGATACCACGGAATCGCCGCCAGAGCGGGCCAGCGCGCAGCATACTCCGCCCCCAAGCCCACTATTCCGTCGCCCAGATCGCCGAGATCCGGCAATTGCTCGCGCCGCGCGCCCACCTGCGCCGCCAGGGCGAAATCCCACGCCCGCGCTGCGGTGAGCAGCAGACCGGTGCCGGAGGCCATGCTGAGCGAGCAGAGGGATTTTCCCAGCAGGCGACGATGCAGCCATTCGCCCACCGAGATGAACTGTGCCGCACGCGCAAACACATCCGGCTGGGTGGCACGCAGCCATGCCAGCTTCGCGGGCCAATAGCTCGCGTGCAGCGTCGCCCCGGTGCGCTGGTGGATCGCCGCCACATCCAGCCGCTGGCGCAGTTCGCGCGCCGCCCGGCGTGGCCGCGTGTCGGCCCAGGTGATCACCTCGGTCAAGGGAGCGTTGTGCTCATCCACCGCAAGCAAACTATGCCAGAAGGTATCCATCCCCACCGCGCGGATCTCTCGCGCCACGTTCCCCGCCGCCGCCAGCGCATGGTCGATGACATGTGCCGTCGCCGCCAGCAATGCGTGCGCGTCAAACGTGCTGGCTCCGTCTGATGCGGTTCGCGGGGTGTAGGTCTGCTGCGCCGCCCAGGCGGAGATGGGAGCGCCCAGCGCGTCACAAACAATGGCACGCGCCGACGACGTGCCGACATCCAGCGCCAGCACATAGGGCGTGGGATGCGCTGCTGCCTGCTCGGTCATGGAAACACCTCGCTTGATTCGCTGACTGCGGCATTATTGTATCTTATTCCGCCATGCGGCGACTTTCGGCACCCAAACAGTTCATCCGTTTTCTTTGCTCACGGACCCTGGTCAAGCGCTTCCCCCGCGCGCTTGCGCAACTGCGCCAGATATCTCACGCCGCGCCGGACGCGCCGCCGCACGCCCAGCCGCGAGTGAACGGCGTAGCGCAGCGCGTCGAGCGCATGATCATTTCCCTTGACGGGATGTTCGTCCCACGCGCCCTCATGTTCGCCCGGCTGGCCGATGTGGTCGGGATAGTGATAGTCGGCCATCTCTGCCTGCACGTGAGCGCAGGCGGGATCAATCGCCAGGCGCGGGGGAACGCATTCCATCAGCCCGCGCACAGTTTCGATGCCGTCGAGCACCGCGTTTTCCGCCGCTTTGATGCTGCATGGCAGCCCGGCTTCAACCAGCATCTCGCGCACGGCAGCAATATTTTCGGGGCGATCCGGCCCGGCATACCACGCCTGCACGCCATATTGCTCGGTCAAAGAGCGGATCGCCGGCAAGATAACCCGCGCCAGCCCGGCCTCGCGCGAGCGCATTTCGGCGATGACATACACCGTGTCGTCCTTCACGCCGCAGATGACCGCATGAAAGGGATTTTGGTAGCCCCAGTCGATGCCGCCGAAGATCTCAGCCATCTCTTCAATTGGCGGCGCAGGGCGCACATGGTCGGCATGCAGGCGATAGACCAGCCCCTCGCGCGCCACGAACCGGCCTTCCAGCTCTTGCAGCGCGAACACCCCCGTGTAACCCAGCGAATCCGCGTAATCTTCGGGCAGATGGATGTTTTCCCGCGTCGCTGAGCGGATCAGGCGGTGGTCCGCCGCCGGCTGCGCCTCAAAATCCAGATAGAACTGATCCATTCCACGCGGCGTGCTCGTCAGCCACCCCTGATGGGGAAAGCCCCGCTGGCGTAGGCGCGCTTTCATCACGCGCCACGCCTCATAGCCGCAATAGATCCCCTCGTCAAGCCAGAAGAAGGCGAGACTCAAGCCCCGCCGATGCTCGAAGTCGTCGAGCGAGCGCGCCAGCAGTTCGCTGCCGTTGGGAAAGGTGATCTTTCCGCTGGTCTGCTTATAGGTCTCGCGGACGCTTTCCGGCAGCAGTTCCAGCAGCGTCGGGATCACCACGTCGCGCAGCATGGTTTTGTTTGGCGCGCCCACCAGTCCCCGCGCACCGGGGTGTTCCCAGCAATAGCGGATCGCCTTCACCGCGCCGGCCACCGTTT
>JAJPKG010000251.1 GCA_021323815.1 Pseudomonadota bacterium | reverse complement strand
CGCCTTGTCATCCACCATGATGTAATGGTCCGCCGGCTGCCAGGCCAAAATCTCCTGGAGATGGTCCTGTTTGTGAATGTAGACCTTGACGCGATCTTGCACGGCGGCGGCGACGCCACTGAGTGCGATCTTATGCGGCTGATAGAGCGGATCGCCATCCGAAACAACGCTTGGCCGCGCGCGCAGCGCGGTCAGATGTGCCAGCACAGCCAGGCTGCCGGGGAACAGGCGCGTGGCGAAGGGATAATCCCAGATCAGCGACCACACGCGGTCGGCCAGAGCGGGGGATATTTCCGAGCGAAAGCGTTCCATCGTCGCCGGATAATCGACCGTGCCTTCTTCGTGGCGCTCCTGCTCGTACAATTCCCAGAAGCGCTGCACCTGAGCCGGCGTGAGCACTTTGCTCAATTGCTGGTTGAGATCAGCTTTCAATCCGTCGTTGTCAAAGAGCGTGTTATCGAAATCCAGAAAACACACGATGCGTTGTTGCGGCAAGGGGATGGCTCCTTTCCTGAAAACGGCATTTTCAGCCCTGCAATTCGCGTTCCACCAGGGCAAACGCTTCCGCCCGCGTCTGGATGATCCCATCCAGGTGCGCGGCTTCCACCAGCGCCAGGATGCGCCCGATCTCCGGCCCGTGCAGCATGCCATAGCGCGCCACCAGGTCGTTGCCATCGATCAGGCGCGGCGGGATCACCCGTTCCGGCTCGACATACGCCCGACGGATGAGTTCGGCCACCGTCGCGCGGTGATGCAGCCAGAAGGGCGTCAGCGGGCGCGGGCCATAGACCGCCAGGTGATCGGCCAGCGAAAAGACGGCCACATCAATGCCCGCGTCGCCGGCATCGCGGAAAAAGTGCCGCGCCGCCTTGTCCGTCAGCCCGTGCGGCCCCGCCATCTGGCCTGGGCGCATGTGGCAGGCGACAGTCGTTTCCACGAAGCGCCGTGCCTGTTTGCCCATGCGCCAGCCTGTGATGACCGGCTTTGTCAGCGGCACCCCGGCTTCGGCATGCCCCTGGAAATGCACGTCGCCGTTCTCGCGCACGCCCCGCGTCAGCGGCTTGCCCACATCGTGAAACAGCGTCGCCACCTTCAACATGGTCAGCCGCGTCTGCCCTTCGGTGAAAGGCGCGCGCAGCCGTGAGAGCACCGCGCCGTTCTGGCCGCCGAGATCAAGGGCGACGGGGTGCGCCACCTGCCCCGCCGCGTCCGCCGTCTCAGGCGCGGGGGGATTCACCTGGCCGGCTTCCAGCAGCGCCACCACGCGGTCCACCGAGTCGATCACTTCCAGGGTATGATCGAACACGTCCCAATAATGCAGCCGACCCTGCGTCAGGCCGCGACACGGCGCGAGGGGCGGCACCAGCACGGTCAGCGCGCCCATCGCATCCAGCAGGCGCATGGCACGGGTAGCGTTCGGTTGCGCGCAGATGCCATAGATCTCGCTCAGCACGCGCTCCGGCGCGACTTCTGCCAGCGCGGGCGCGATGCCCTGTGCCGCCGCGATGGTGGCGGGATCGATCTCCCAGCCCAGTGCTGCCGCGAAGCGCGCCGCCCGCAAGACGCGGATGGGATCGGCTGCAAGCGCCGCCGTGCCGGTCATGCGCAGTCGTTTCTCTGCGATATCCGCCAGTCCATTGCATGGATCAAGCACAGCGGCGCGCAGGGCATCAGCGTCGCCGGCCAGCAGGGCGTGGAAATGCGCGGCGGTGAAGGGTAACGCCAGCGCGTTCGCCGTGAAATCACGCTGGCGCAGGTCGGCCTCGATGTCGCTTGCGCGCAACGCCGAGATATCCAGCGCCAGATCGCCCAGCGTGACGCGGGCCACGCCGTTCTCGCCATCCAGCAAACCAAAGCCGCCCCCCAGGTCGCGTGCCAGGTGCCGCGCCAGCCCCAGCGCGTCGCCATCCACCAACAGGTCGCTGTCGCCGCCCGATCTGCCGGCAAAGCAATCGCGCAATGCACCGCCGACAAGCCACAACGGCTCGGCACGTCCTGCCAGCCATACCGCGATGCGATCTATTCTCTGTGCTTGCGATGAAATGTGAAGGGTATCCATAACAGTTGCATCATATCATATACGCCCCCCTTGACCTCTTGCCCGCCACGCATTAAACTGCGAAGAACAGGCGGTGTGGATGATGCGAACGGAAGGTGGTCGGTTGCGTGAAGCGGAGCGGCAGGGCAACGGCGTGGGGATATTGGGCGCGGGCGGTGGTGGCCGCCTTCATGGTGTGGATGTCGGCGCTGTGGTCGCCGGCGGCGCAAGCGGCAACCATGCGCGCACCTGTCTCCCCGCCGGGGGATTTTGCTTTTCATGCCGCCGCGTCAGCCGACGGCTTGATCGTCGTCCATACCTACAGTCGCCCCGCCGGTTTCGCCGCGCGGATTCTGGCGCTGGCCCAGGCGGATCTCAGGCATCCCATCGCGGATACGCTGGGCTTCACCCTGCGCCGGCGCGTGGATATCTATGTTTATAACTCGCGGCGCGACTTCCTTGCCGGCGCACAACCGGGGAATGCCGCCGAGACAGGTGCTTTTGCCGTTCCCGCGCAAAGCGCCATCTATCTGCCGGTGGCGGGCGCGAACGCCACCGCCGTACAAGATTTTTTGCCCCACGAACTGACGCACATCGTCTTTCACCAGAATGAAGATGCCGGCGTCTATGGCGGAACGATTTTCCCGCGCTGGCTGGACGAAGGCAACGCGGCGTATGACCAACTGCCCGATTCCGCCGAGGCGCAGCAATATGCCTGGACACTGCAAGCGGCAGCGCGCTCGCACGCCTTGCTGGATCTTTTCACCAGCTTCAATGCCACCTATCCAACGGATCCCGCCGCGAATTTTCTGGCGTATGCCGAGGCGCGCTCGTTCGTCGGCTATCTCATCGGCACGTATGGCGCGGCGGCGTATCATCGCTTTCTGCGCGCGGCGCATGACGGCGATCTGATCCTGGCGGCGGAAATCGCTTTCGGCGCGGATCT
>JAJPKG010000132.1 GCA_021323815.1 Pseudomonadota bacterium | reverse complement strand
TGCAACGCCGCAAGCTGCCACACGACAGCGCGACGGTGCAACTGGCCCGCGTCCAGCAATTGCCCTTTCCCGATGCCGCGTTTGATTCCGTTGTCAGCACATTCCCCGCGCCCTACATTGCTGATCCCGCCAGCTTGCGCGAGATCGCGCGGGTGCTGCGTCCCGGCGGGCGGTTGATCGTCATCGAGGGCGCGAATCTGCTGCCACGCGGCCCGCTGCTGTGGTTGCTGGTGCAGATCGAGCGCCTGGTGTATGGCCGCGCCGCTGTCGCTGGGCCGGATGATGCCGCGCAACTTGCCGCCCTGCGCCGGCGCATCCCCATGAGCCAGGCCGGGCTGGCACCTTCGCAAGAGATCGTCACCGGTCCTTTCTGGCGTGTTTACATCGCGCTCGGCGAAAAACTGTGAGCGTTTACCCGTGATCGATGACGGAAAACTCCGGCGCACTGCGTTCCTTCTGATGTCATCGTTGGCGACAGCAAAGCATGTCACTATCGCATGCACAAAGGAGGCTTCGCATCTATGGGACTGTTCGGATCATCGAAAGGGCATCGCACGCCCCCCGGCGTGGTGCTGGGGCGTGAACTGGCGCATGAGGACCATCGAGGGCATCGCAAGCTGGTGCTGGTGCGGCACGGCCAGACGGATTTCAACGTGAAGCACCTGCTCCCCGGTCAACTTCCCGGCATTCCACTCAATGAAGAGGGCAAGCGTGAGGCCCTGGCAACCGCAGAAGCCCTGCGCCCGCTGCCCATCAGCGCCATCATCGCTTCGCCGCTGGAACGCACCATGGAAACCGCCGCTGCCATCAACGCCGGGCGCAATCTAGAAATCAGGCAAGATCGCGATCTGCTGGACACAGATTACGGCCCGTTCAGCGGGCAAAACTATGACGACCTTGACAAGACCAACCCGGAATTCCGGCGCTTCGTCACCGACGCGCTCTATACTCCCAAAGGCGCGGAAAGCTTCGCGCACGTGCAACAGCGGGCGGTGCGCGCGGCGGAACGCTGGCGCACTGCTGATGGCGTGGGCGAGTGGGTGGCCCTGGTGACGCACGCCGATCTCGTCAAGATGATCGTCGCGCACTACCTCGGCATTCCGCTGGGCAACATGCCCCTCATCAACATGGATAACGCCGCCGTCTCGCTACTCACCTTCCATCCCGACACCAAGCGCCCGCCGACACTGCTGTGTTTCAACTGGACCTCGCCCGCGCTGTGGCTTGCCGCCGCCGAAAAGTCATGAGATGAACGCGACCCCTCATGGTTTCGCCCGCTGCTGCCGATGAAGGAAGGCAGAAGCATTGGGGAATGAACCATGAGGGATACGCATAATGGAACTCTGCATGATCGTGGCAGGGATGCTGCCGGCTATTGCCATCATCTGGTCTTGTGCTGCAACATGCCTGCTCGGCGCTGCGGTGCTGGGATGGCGTCAGGCGTGGTGGTTTCGCCGCCGCTGGCGAGCGGCGCAGGCGCAACAACCGCAAGACGGTCTCAATCCCTCGCTGGAAGCGCAACTGCTTGGCGCGCTGGCAGAAAGCGACCGCATGCGCGCCGAGCTGGAAGCCGTTTTTCACACCGTGCAAGATGCCCTGATTGTCTATAGCCCTACCGGCGAAGTGCGCTATCAGAATGCCTATAGCGAGCAGCTTTTCGCGCCACTCACGCCTTATCCTCACGAAGAACGCTTCCATCTGGTGCGGGTGGAAACCCTGGATGGAACCCCCATCCCCTTTGAGCAAACCCCGCTGGGGCGCGTGTTGCACGGCGAGATCCCGCAGGGCAAGCTCGCGATGGTGCAACGATTGCGCATGCCCAACGCGCCGCCGGTGGTGGTGGCCGTGCAGGTGTTGGCGTTGCAGAGCGCCTATGGCGAGCTGGTGGGCGCGCTGGTGGTGCTGCGCGACATCACAACGAACATCGTCTCGCGCGCAATAACGAGATTATGCGGGCGGTGGCGCGTGCCTGTGCCGGTGCCATCGAAGAGATCGCGGTGGCCGAAGCCGCGCTGCGCGTGCTGCTCGATGGGTTAGGTTGCACCAGCGGAGCCATTGTGGTGCGCGACCGCGACCGGCCCGGCTATGCACGTTCGCTGGCTTACCGGCTTGATGCCATGACCCCGGCGGCGCGGCAACGCCTGTTATATCTTTTCAACCACGCGCCCATCAGCCCCGATGCGCCCTCGCAAAGTCTGCGCGTGATGGCGAGCGGCGCAGAATTTTTCGGGAAAGTGTCGCTGCTGGGACTGCCCGGTGAGCCATCCTCGCCCGTATATGTCTTTATCGTGCCCTTGCGCTGTGAGGGCGAAATATTTGGCATGCTCAGCGTCGGCTTCTCGCCGGATCGCATTGTTGATCCTGATGAGATCGACCGCGAGTTGGTGCGCGCGGCAGCGGACGAGATCGCCCCGGCTTTGCAGCGGGCCAGACTCTACGAAGACGCGCGCCGGTTGGCGTTGATTGATCCGCTGACGGGTCTGCGCAATCACCGCGCCCTGCAAGATCTGCTGCGCCGAGAGCTGGCGACGGGAGCGGCGCAGGGTTTGCCCGTCTCCATTGTGATGCTGGATCTCGACCATTTCCGCAAATTCAATGAGACGTTTGGACACGAGGCCGGCGATCGGGCCTTGCGTGAGGTAGCAAAAGCGATTCAGGCACAGTTGCGCCCCGGCGACACGGCAGCGCGCTTTGGCGGCGAGGAATTCATCATCGTGCTGCCCGCCACCGATTCCGCGCATGCCGCCATGCTGGCGCGGCGCATCAATCAGGCTGTTGCGCGGGCCGGGGTCATCATCAACGCCAGTGGCCAGCAGGTGCATGTGACGGCATCGTTGGGATTCGCCACCTTTCCCGTGCATGCCTCGGCCCCGGCTTCGCTTTTGAAGGCCGCAGACCTCGCGCTCTATGCCGCCAAACGCGCCGGACGCGCCACCGTCTTCGCCTATGCGCCTGACCTGCTGGAAGAAAGCGGCATCTTGCTGCCCGGCGGCTCAGCTTTCACAGCGCGCGATGCTGGCGCTATTCATCTGCCCTCCGGCGCGGATCTGGAGACCGTGCAGGCGCTGATCACGGCCATCGACCTGCGCGATGGCTATACCGCCGCCCATTCCGAGGGTGTCTCGCGCTACGCCGCCGCCATCGGCACCGAAATGAACCTGCCGGCGGAATATGTGGAGGTGCTACGCCTGGGGGGATTGATCCACGATGTCGGTAAGATCGGCGTGCCCGACCAGGTGTTGCGCAAGCCCGGCAAGCTGGACGATGCCGAGTGGAAGCTGATGAAGGCGCACACGACGATGGGCGAAGAGATCTTGCGTCCGGTGGAGCAGTTGCACCACTTGCTGCCGCTAGTGCGCTGGCATCATGAACGGCTGGACGGCTCAGGCTATCCCGACGGGCTGCGCGGCGACGAGATCCCCCTGCTGGTGCGCATCCTCAGCGTGGCGGATGTCTTTGAGGCATTCACCGCCGAGCGGCCCTATCATCCCGGTCGCCCGGCAGTGGAAGGATTGCGCCTGTTGCAGCGCGAGGCACAGGAAGGCAAGATGGACCCGTATATTGTCGAGGTCTTCGAGCAGATCTTGCTTGCACAAGGGCTGATCGCGGAATCTTATGCTCACGGCGAGCAGGATTTGCGCATGGTAGCATGAGGCTCACATGTCTCCATCATGGGACTGGAACCACTGTGGAGTATCAGCCACCGCTGCATATGTAATCTGCCCCATGCCGTATTCAGCACATTTTGGCCATCTCCCTTGCATCGCTTGCCGCAGGCGCTATAATGGTGCCCAGCAAACGGTGAAGGGAGCGAGGTTATGGCAGCGGCCAAGAAATCGAACAGCGATCTATTGCGGCATCCCGCGTTCGTGCCGGTGGTGGCGTGCCTGAGCGCGGCATTCATCATGGCTGGGCTGGCCCTTGCTTTCACCCAGTCCGGCCTCGGCCTCACTGTGCCGCAAGCGACGACCTCACAGGCCGCGCAGGTTTCCGGCGCAACCATCACCGCCTATATTGTCGGCGCGGTGGTGAACCCCGGCGTGTATAAGCTGCCGGATGGCTCGCGCATCGGCGACTTGCTGCATGCGGCGGGCGGGCCGCGCCAGGGAGCGGATCTGGTGCGCGTGAACCTCGCCGCGCTGCTCTTTGATGGCGAAGAGGTCTATGTGCCGCTCATCGGTCAGCCATATCCCGACAATATCGGCTCCGGCATTCTCGTCAATATCAATGTCGCGTCGGCGGAAACCATGCACTTGCAACTGGGCATCAGCCTGAAGACGGCGGAAAAGATCGTCGCCTATCGCCAGGCACATGGTCCCTTCACCGCCGTTGATCAACTGCTGCTGGTTCCCATCAGCCGCTCGATCTATGATCGCATCAAGGATCTGGTGACGGTGTGAACGATCTGGCGGTTTCACCCTTCCGCTTATCTATTATGGCGCAGGATGTGGAGCAATGTCTGCCTAGGTGGCGATTTCTTCCTCGTCCTCATCCAGCACATCTGCGGTGGTGTCGATGGCCCCCGGCCCAAGCCGCGCCAGGTGCGAGCGCAGGTCCCAGGCGCGGGCGAGCTGTGATACGCCGACGAAGATGGCATAGACGCCGATGAACAGCACGAAGAACAGCAGGCTGTGCAATGGGGCCAGCGCAACGATGATGCCGAAGATGATCGACACCGCGCCGGAGACGCCCAGCAGCCACTCGTAGCCGACCACGTCACGCAGCCACACCGCCAGCACAATCTCTTCGATGCCGATGAGCACGGCGCGGAAGGCGATGAGATAGATCAGCGCCAGCAAGGTGATGCCTGGCACAAAGAGCGTGACGATGCCGATTGCCAGGCTGAGCAGGCCCACCACCAGGAACAGGCCGGTACTCTCAAGGATACGTCCCAACGTGAAGGCATCCGCGATGGCGATGATGCCGTCCACAATGGCGAAGATGGCGAACAACGTCAGCAAGACGCGCACCGTCTCGCCGGGAAAAACGATTGCCAGCACGCCGAACGCGATGGCCACCAGGCCGCGCAGCGCGACAAAACCCCAGTTGCGCGCGAGAGTTTCCGTCATCTCATGCACCTCCGGCTGAATGCGGGTCCCTATCATATGCATCATATGATAGCGCAGGTGCACCAGATATGCTCAATCGCGCCGAGCGTGGATGACTACGTTACCGCCGATCTCGATGCGATCCGCGATGTTGAAGACGCGGCTGAGGCGGTGAATCTGCTCATCCAGCCGTTTCGTCTTGAAGAGGTTGAAGGCTGCCGTGCCGCCGGGCGTCAGCAACCGCGCGATCTGCCGCAGAAAAGGCGTGGCCAGTGTGCCGTGCGCAAGCTCGCCCGCTACATACATATCCACGCAGATGAGATCGAAGGTTTCCTCGCAGGTTTCCACCCAGACGAAGGCATCGGCCTCGATCAAGGCAACGTTGTTCAGATGCGCCAGGCCGAATTCTTCGCGCGCCAGCCGGGCAACAGCGGGATCGCGCTCGATGGCGACGATGCGAATGGGGCCGCATCGCTGGGTGAGCAATGACGCGATGGTGCCACCGCCCGCGCCGAGGATCAATGCGCGCCAGGGCAGGCGCTTGCGCGGGATGAAGGCATCCCACACGTCGAAGACATGATCTTCCCCGACGGCGACGGATTGGACATAGTTGCCCACGACCAGCGCCTTGCGCCCGTCGCGCTCTTCCACGCGGGGAACGGTGTTCATCTCAGGCACGCGCCAACCTCAACCCCATGAGATGTCCCATCGCTCGCAAAGAAGCATGCGCCGTCGAGCGATCCGTCCCGTGATACGTTCCGGCGAGCAACCCACGCGCCAGATCGTCCATCACGGCCAGGGCGCGCGGCGTGTTCAGGTCGTCTTCCAGCGCGGCAATGAACGCGGCGGCGGGCGTGAAGTGCTGGCTGATCGACCACAGCGCATAGGCCGGGGTGTCGGGCTTGCCATCGTCCATGCTTGCGGCTTCAGCCAGGCGATCCGCGAAGTCCTGCGCGGCCTGCATGTCGGCCTCGAAATATTCCCAGGGTTGGCGATAGTGGTGCTGCGCCAGAATCACGCGCACGGCATCAGGGGAATAGGTTTCCAGCAGCTTGCCGACGATGACGAGATTGCCGAGCGACTTGCTCATCTTCGTGCCATTCAGCGCAACCATGCCCACGTGCATCCATGTGCGCACATAGGGCCGCACGCCGGTCGCGTTCTCAGCCTGCGCGATCTCGCTGCTGTGATGCGGGAAGATCAGATCGGTGCCACCGCCGTGAATGTCGAGTTGCGGCCCCAGATAGCGCGTCGCCATCGCCGTGCATTCGATGTGCCAGCCGGGGCGGCCATTGCCCCATGGACTGGGCCACGACGGCTCATCCGGCTCCGTCGCGCCGCGCCACAGCAAGAAATCCAGCGGGTCGCGCTTGCGCGGATCGGTGGGATCGTTGCCGTGCTCGTTCGCTTCTTGCAACAGCGCGTCATAGCCCACGATGCCCGCCGCCTCGGCCAGTTGCCCATAGGTTGGGTCGCTTTTCACGTCGAAATAGATCCAGCCGTCATTGATGTAGGCGAAACCTTTATCCAGCAGGGCTTGGATGATGCCGAACATCGTGTCCAGTTCTTCCGAGGCGCGCACGAAGTGATCCGGCATGGCGACGCTGATGGCCGCCATCTCGCGCAGGAAGCGTTCCGTCTCGCGCCGCGCCAGTTCGTCCCAGGTGATGTTGCCCAGTTCTTTCGCTTTTTCAAAGAGCGGATCGTCGATGTCGGTGACGTTTTGAGTATAGGTGACGGCCAACCCTTTGGCGCGCAACAGCCGCACCAGCGTGTCGAACGTGGCAAAGACGAAGGCATGCCCCAGGTGCGCGGTATCATAGGGTGTGACGCCGCAGACATAGAGGCGCACGCGGCCATCCGGCGCGGTGAACTCTTCGACGCGCTGGGTCATGGTGTTGAAAAGGCGCACGGCTTCAGTTCGCTCCTTTGCGAGAGTCATCCGCCGGCAAGGGCGGCAGACCAAAGAGGGCGGCGGCGTTGGCGTTGGTGGCTGTGGCGAGATCCGCTGTATCCATGCCGCGCAGTTCGGCCACGCGGGCGGCATTTTTTGCGACGTTGGCCGGCTCGTTGCGGTCGCGCCGGTTGGGGTGCGGCGTCAGATAGGGGCAATCGGTCTCCACCAGGATGCGATCCAGCGGTGCCCAGGCGGCGACATCGGCCAGCGCGGTGTTGCTGGGATACGTCACCGGCCCGGCAAACGAGAGATACATCCCCAGCGACAGGCCGTCCTCGGCCATTTTGCGGTCGCCAATGAAGCAGTGCCACACGCCGCGCACCGTGCCGAAGGGGCGCAAGATCTCCATGATGGCGTCGTGCGCATCGCGGTTATGCACCACAATAGGCAGATCCAGCTCGCGCGCCAGCGCCACCTGCGCGGCGAAAGCACGACGCTGATCTTCCGCTGGCGCGAGGTTGCGATAAAAATCCAGCCCGATCTCGCCGATGGCGACGACCTGCTCCTGATGTTCCGTCGCCAGGCGGCGAATCTCGGCCAGGGTGGCGTCGTTGAAGCCGGTGGTATCGTGCGGGTGAACGCCTGCGCAGGCGAAGATCGTGCCGGGGCGCGACGCCGCAAGATCGATGGCAAGCTTGCTGGTGGCGGCATCGACGCCGGGGCAAATGATGCGCGCCACGCCGGCCTCGCTGGCGCGTGAGAGCACCGCCTCGCGGTCGCGCGTGAACTGGCGCATCTGCACATGCGCATGGGTATCAGTCAACTGCACGGTACTTGCTGCTTTCCTGAGTCTACAAAGGGGCCAGCGGTTCAAACCGCACAAGAGGCCATCCGGCCACAAAGTCCGCGCAGGCGGACTAGCGGCGCGATTGATCACGCCCATCATACTAGTATCTGTAGCATACTACATGGCCTGACCGCAAGAATACAGGCGGGAAATATTTTTTCGATGAAGAAACCCTCCCGTGTCTGGGAGGGTCGGTTGTGTCATTATATAGCCTACACCGTCGGAGGCACATCGGGTGTCGGTGGTGCATCAGGTATTGGTGGTGTGACATCACCGCTGGCGGCTGCAGGGGGCATTGACGCATCATTGCTAGCCGGCTGCGCAGGCTGCACCGGCATAGAAGGCGGATGTGGCACCGATGGCGGATAGGGCGGGGGATATGTGCCTGTCGCTGGTGGCTGGCCATCGGCTGGCACATATCCTTGGGGATAGGGCGCAGATGGTGGATATGGATAGCTTGGAGGCGGATACCCACCAGGCGGATAACCACCCGGCGTCACACTAGCATCAGGTGGATATGGACCTGAAGGCATTAGAGCGGACGGCGGATAGAGTGCTGAGGGTGGGTAGCCCTGTGGTCCTGGTGGGGAATAATAGCCCGGAGGCGGGTAATAGCCAGGAGGTGGATAAGCGGGTGCATTCGCGTGTTGTTTCATGCCATCGATTATGGCGCTTAAGCTTTTGACGGTATCATCTATATCACCAACTGCATTGGTTTTAGCTCTCTCACCATTGTCAATCGATAGGGCGAACTCGGTAACTTTCACCTCCCTTCCTCTCATGCTTTTGATCTTAAGTTGTTTTGTGCTAATACCTGAAACTGCCTGATAAAAATATTTGCTGGTGGTATCAAGACGAATATCGGTTGCTGCCGCATCGATTTCGTACTCATAGATAGCCAGCGAGGTATTAAGTGGGACAACCCATACAAACCTATTGATACGCCAGCGTAACTCTTGTTCTTCATTTTCATAACGATCAGCAACTCGATATTTACTATATCTTCCGTTGCTGGGATCTACTTCAACATATCCTTTAATCAATTGAGGCGCGTTCACAACCTCATTGTTGGGCCAATTGCCCTCAAAGTTTGCTTGCATGATACCCAGCCGGTTACATGCCTTTTCGACTGATTCCACTCCTTGTTGGATAAGCCACTTGTCAAACGAGGCATCGGTGATCGATTCTCGTCGCAAATATTCTGCCATTGGTTGCATGTAGGTCCGCAAGGGAGAGTAGGCGACATAAAACCAACCAGCACTGATTCCCATGCACAAGACAGCCAGGAGGAGGCCCGTAAAACCGAGATTACCAAGGTTGCACAAGAAAATCACGCCAATTAAGCCGACGATTAATGCTCCTGCAGGAAAACCAATCGTTGGCTTAACGATGGTGGGTTTGATGGCAAAATAGTTTTCCATCAATTGATGAGTCATTGCATGCGGCTCGACCGTACGTGCATTACGTGACGGCAAGACTGCTCTTGGGTCATCGATAGCCTGCTGTTCCGACATGAACCACGGCGTTGTTGGTTGCTCCATGATCGTGTTTCCCTTTCTGAAGCCGAACAGGTGAATCCACTAAAGAAATGGTCTGAGATAGGCCGTTGCCAGAGCGGGTTGCAGCCAAAAGATCAGGGCAAAGTTCTCTGGATCTTTGGGATAGTACAACGCCTCACGCCAAAACAATTCTGCTTGCTGACGATGTGGCGATGTAAAGCCTTTGGCGACGTAAAAATCCAATTTGAGTGCGCCCCAAAACGCATAGATTGCACGGCGTGGGGCAATGACGCGGGCATCATCACCGAGTTGATGTACCGGCCATTGTGCGCGGCCCTTGGCGACTTGCAATAATTCTTCAACACGCTGGATCAGCCCAAGCTGATTGAAACTTTGAGGCCGATTTCCCTGAAAAAGGGCTAACGCCAGCAGGAATGCTACTGCACCGTCATCAGGGAGCATTTGCACTGCTTGTTCAAGACTATATAATGCGTTTGTATAATTCCCTGCTTGCAATGCTTGCAAACCCAACCGATATGCTTGAATGCCCTGATAAGGTCTCCCGCCAGTTAATTCGCGATGCAAATCAGCGGCTACGATGGCTGGCAAATCCGCTGGGTCACGGTACGAGCCAAAGGTATGATGTTCTCGTTGAACTCGTTCAATGAATGCCTGCTGCTGAGGATCCGTCTGCGATGGAATGCCGGGAAACTGAGGCGGATGCAAAGGATCAGGCGCATACATCAAAATGGTCTCACGCATCTGCATAGCAGTCTCATACTCTAACTCGCTCACCGATTTTGTGAAGCCAGGGTTCACAAATCCATAACGGAAACCCATTAAACCCACAAATACCTGTGCTTCGCGGACACGCTCCATTGATATATCCACAGGTGATAGGTTGCTTGCCCCGAAATCACGCATGCTAAGCGGAACCTGACCTAATTTCACGATCACATCTGCGACTTTCTCGCGATATGAGGCAAGATCATATGAAGTTGAACTGAGAAACACTTTTATTGGTTGCCGAAACATCTCACTCAGTTTCTCCCGATTCGCAATTACCTGATAAGACTATAACCTATTCTGTTCGGCATGTCAAGAGCAAACAGCAACACGAGCAAAAAAAATCATTTGGCTGCCCACCTGGCACATTTCACACCAATGCGCGATGCCAGCCGATCTGGCAACGGATTTGCATCAAAGAGTGCAAGCACAGGGTAGAGGAGTGGACACACGAAGCCGTTGCGTGGCATCATAAGATACGCGGCGGCAATCAATGGAGGGCGACCGATATGGGCATCTGGCATCATCTCTCGCAGTGGTTGTTAGAACTGTTCTATCACCACGAGTTTCTGATCCTGTTTTTGCTCATGCTGGTTGAGTCCGCCGGCATTCCCTTGCCCTTGCCCGGCGATTCCTTCGTGGCGCTGGCGGCCACGCGCCAGCATTTTTCCCTGGGCTATGAAGCGCTGGTCACCAGCGTGATCCTCGCCGGCACGTTGATCGGCGCGACGATCCTCTTTTTCATCTCGCGCGCCGGCGGTCGCCCGTTGCTGGAACGCTATGGCAAATATATCTTGCTGGAACAGAAGCGGCTGCATCAGGTGGAAAACTGGTTCCGGCGCAGCGGGCGCTGGGTGATCATCGCCGGCTGGCTCATCCCCGGCTTGCGCATTCCCACCGTTGTCATGGCCGGCCTGTCGGGCATGCCCTATTTCGCGTTTCTGCCGATGGCCGCGCTGGCCTGTTTCATCTGGACGACGCTCTATTTCTGGATCGGCGTGCTCCTGGCGACGCAGGGCAAGCATATCGCCCATCATATCATCGTCTTCGCCGAATCCTATGCGCGTGACTGGGTGTTGGCGACGCTCATCGGCATTGCGGTGTTTGTGCTGGGTCTCATCGTGCGCCAGGCGTTCCTGCGCCTGCACCGTCGCCGCCTGCACGTGCCTTTCACGCGCCACCACCACGCCCCCTCGGTGAAGGGCGAACAGCGCGTGCGCCCCCGGCGCTGGCGGCGCAGCATTCCCCTCATCAAAAAATCAGTGATGCAATCGCCTGCGCCACAGCCCCACCTCTCGGTCTCGCCCCCCGAAGACGAGCGCGAGCACGCCCTGAATGCGGCGTCTTTTCCCCCACCCGCGCAGGTGCGCTAGCGGTCAGAGCGTCTTGCCTTGAGACGCCCATTCCCCAGCTTTGGTGGGGAGGAGGTCGAGGGTGGGGCTACGTCCTCGCCGAAACGTTGCGCGTGATACAATGGGATACGCTTGCATAACACGCCATCAGGAGTGGGATTCATGGGGGAGCGCGTCGTTTTCTTCGATCCGGTAGCGGGCGCGGCAGGGGATATGATCACCGCTGCGCTGCTGGATGCCGGGGCGGATCTCGCCGCCGTGCAGGCTGCCATCACCAGCGTCGGCGTTGCCGGGCTGCGGGTGCGCGTTGAACCGGTGATGAAAGGTGCCATCGGCGCGCTGAAATATCTGGTTGAAATCGACGAAGCGCCACAGCCCGATCACCTGGGACCGGATGCCCTGCTGGCATTGGTGGCGCGGGCCGAGGTTTCGGCGTGGGTGCGCGAGCATGCAAGTGGAATTATCGAGCGCGTGGCAGCGGCGGAAGCGCGGGTGCATCGCGTGGCGCGCTCCGAGGTGCACTTCCACGAACTCGGCGGGCTGGATACCATTGCGGATGCGCTGGGGGCGATGGTGGCGCTGGAATCGCTGGGCGCGCCGCTGTGTTATGCCGGACCGCTACCCCTGACCGGCGGTACCTGGCGCATGCAGCACGGTCCCATGCCGTTGCCCGCCCCCGCCACGCTGGAAATCATCGCCGCTGGTGGGTTGGCCGTCGCCAGTGCCCCCGCCGGCCTGCCACGCGGCAAGGAATTGGTGACTCCGACCGGCGCGGCCATCCTGGCCGAGGTTGCGCGCCCCGACCTGCCGCAG
>JAJPKG010000410.1 GCA_021323815.1 Pseudomonadota bacterium | reverse complement strand
GAGTCGTCCCCACCAGATAAGGTCGCTGGCAGATCACCAGCTCGATAGGCGGCAGGTCGTCGCACGGTAACGTGTGTAGCTTAGCCGTACTAATGACCGAACGGCTTCATCTCCTTTTCTTAAGGAGTCGGCAAAATCGAGTTCATGAAGCCGTGCAGGATCTCTATTGCATCAGTTCATGTCGTGACGCAGGGTAGAGCAGTGGTTAGCTCGTCGGGCTCATAACCCGGAGGTCGTCGGTTCGAATCCGGCCCCTGCTACCAAACCGCGCGTAAGCGCGGGGAAATCGGTGACTTCAGCGAAGGGGTTACACCCGTTCCCATCCCGAACACGGTCGTTAAGCCCTTCAGCCCCGACGATACTTGAGGCGCAAGCCTCTGGGAAAATAGGACGCCGCCGGTTTCCCCGCACTCATGCGCGGTTTCTTTTTTTTATGGGGACGAGACGCGAAGGCTGCTTCACCTTCCAGGTCTTCGCGTCTTGCCTTCGGTTATTGCCCCTGAGCCTGTTGCTGCATACGATATTCATGCACGGCTTGTTTGAGGATGGTAAGCGCCGTAGTGGCACAGGTGGGACGGGTCATGACCACCTCGCGACCCAGGTCATCCATCAATTCCTCGGCGGTCATGGCTTCGATCTCCTCAAGGGTTTTACCGGCGGCGATCTCGGCCACGTAATCCGCGGCGGCCATGCTGATGGTGCAGCCTTGCCCGTCGAAGGCGACCTCATCCAGATGGCCGTCTTCGCTGATGTGCGCGCTCATTTCCACCACGTCCGAGCAGCCGGGATTCCCGCCGGATTTCACAAATGAGGCGTGTTCCACCTGCCCCCGGTGCTGCGGATTTTGATAATGTTCGAGGAGGAATTCTACCGCCTCTTGCCGGCTCATGGGCATGTTGAGTACTCTCCTGGGTGATGGGGACGAGACGCGAAGGACTCGAAGAAAGCGAAGTGAGCCGAAGATTTTCTATGAGAGATCACTTCTTAAGAATTCCTTCGCGAATCAGCGTCAACTTCGCGCCCTTCGTGTCTCGCCCTTTTCCCTGTTTGCTGTCTTACTTTTCAATGGGCGCGCCGACGAGATTGCCCCATTCCGTCCACGACCCATCATAGTTGCGGACGTTCGGATAGCCCAGCAGTTGCGTCAGCACAAACCATGTATGCGCCGATCGCTCGCCGATGCGGCAATAGGTCACGATCTCCTTGTCGGGCGTGATGCCTTCGCCGTTATACAGCGCGCGCAATTCTTCCGGCGATTTGAACGTGCCGTCTTCGTTGGCGGCTTTCGCCCAGGGAATGTTGCGCGCTCCGGGGATGTGCCCGCCGCGCGTCGCGCCCTCTTGAGGATAGTTTACCATATGGAGGAGTTTGCCTGTATATTCCTCAGGTGAGCGCACATCCACCAGACCACGATTTGCCGCGCCCAGGCCGGCTTCAACCTGGTTGCGGAAGGCGCGGATGCTCAGGTTGGCCTCTTGGGCAGTGTAGTTGGTGGGCGGATAGTTTGGCACCTCTTTGGTATAAGGTCGGCCCTCGGCTTCCCACTTGGTGCGCCCGCCGTTCATCAGGCGCAGATCCTGATGTCCGTACATGCGGAAGAGCCAAAAGCTATAGGCGGCGTACCAGTTGTTGCGGTCACCATAAAAGACGACGGTGGTGTCGTTGCTGATCCCATAGCGGCTGCACAGCTTCTCGAAATCCGCTTTGTTCACGAAGTCGCGGCGGATCGGGTCTTGCACATCAACGTGCCAGTCCAGCTTGACGGCACCCGGAATGTGCCCCACCTCATAGAGCAGCGGATCTTCATCCGCTTCGATGATGCGCACGTTAGGATCAGAGAGATGGTCGGCAACCCATTGTGTATCAACCAGCGTCTCAGGATGAGCATAGGTTGGAGCAGACATCGATTCTTCCCTTTCGTTACTTTCCGTAACTTCATTTCCAAAAGTGACAATTATGGCGTAGAGCCATGTTGCCACGTCCTGCTGGTATTGTAGCATCGAAATTTTATCCCGATCAACAGGGTCGGAAATCGCCAGTTGCCGAGATCTCTCGCCTGACCCGTGATTTTGGGATACGATGTCCGTAACGCTCATCTATACAATCGTTGGAAACGAGGATGTATATGGCAACAACCGAGGGCGAGCGCGTGACGGTGCCGGAAGCCCAGAACACCGCGCCCGGCACCATTGAAGCATGGCGCATGCGCGTGGCGCGCTGGGGCGGCCCGGTTGGGAGCGTGCTGGCACGGCTGTGGCGCATCCCAGCGGTGCGCGCGGCAGTGGGCCTGTGGGCGGCGACACGCGCCGTGATGCTTGTGCTGACCTGGTTTGGGGTCCTCTTCACCACCACGCGCTCTAATCTGCCGGACGGGCATCCGTCGCTGACCGCGCACGATTTCATCAGCCATTGGTGGATTTGGGATTCGGGCTGGTATGTCATCATCTCGCAGAGTGGCTATACTGCGCCTGCCGAGGGGAGCTATTTTCCCCTCTATCCACTGCTGATCCACCTGATCACCGGCATCTCGCGCAGTTTCGATCCCTTGACAGTGGCGTTGATGATCAGCAACATCGGCACGCTGTTGGCCTTCATCGCCATTGCGTTGCTGGCCAACCATGATGCCGGCGATGACACAGAAGCGCGCTATACGTTACGGGCGTTGGCGGCGTATCCCCTGGCATTGTATCTGTTCGCGGCGTATAGCGAGGGTATTTTTCTGGCATGCGCGGCGTGGGCGATGCTGGGCGCGCGGCGCGGCTGGTGGCCGGTCGCTGCCGGCGCGGGCATGTTGGCCGGCCTGGCGCGGCCTTTTGCCCTGGCGCTGGTGCTGCCGCTGCTGTGGGAATTTGGCCGGCAGCACGGCTGGTGGACGTTTGCGCGACGGCTGTGGGCACATCGGCGGCAATGGCGCGCGGAATTAGACGCCACTTTCTTGCCGCGTGCATGGTGGCGAACGGGATTGCTGGCAATTCCGGTAGTGGCCGCGCCGCTGATGGGTATGGGCATCTACGCGGTTTATTGCGCGCGCATCTTTCACGATCCGCTGGTCTTCATCCACGCCAATGGGCATGGCAAGGCGGCGGTGTGGGATGGCATCACGCTGGCGTTCCACCAACTGCTGACCGTTGCGCCCTGGTCATATCCCCAGGCGCGCATGCTGGTGGATCTGTTGCCGCTGGCGTTGGCGTGCGTGCTGACGCTGGTGACGGTGCGGCGCATCCCCTTCGCCTATTCGCTCTATCTCATGGGGGTGTGTGCCATTTGCCTAGGAACGCCGTATGTGGATGCTATCTTCCCCGATGTGTATGTGTCGGCGGGACGTTACTTAGTGGTGGCCTTTCCGTTGTTTATGCTGATAGGCCGCTGGACGCGCAACCGCCCCTGGCTGGAAACGCTGGTCATCAACGGCGGATGGGCGGTGCAAGGCATGCTGCTGATCTTCCTTTTCAATGGGGGGTGGCTGGTATAGTGGAGCTGTGAAGATGACGAGGTTTGCCGGGGAAAACATGCGGCCGTCATGAGCTGTGTGTGAAGAATCCACAACTGGCCGGGCAACCCCTTGACAAATCCGCATTCTCCCGTATAATTCTCTGGAAACTTGCCCCTGGCGCGCACTCATTTTGGTTCATTCTGCTACTATCGGTTTGTAGGGAGGCATCATGGCAGAGCCATCTCGCGGAGGGCTGACCGTTTTGGTCGCGGACCCCGACCCTGTGCAACAGCAACAGATCATGGATTGCCTGCGTCCGCGTTATCGTGTGATCGGCGCGCGAACGCTGGCGGAAACCGTGGAGATGATCACACAATATCGTCCAGCCATTCTGTTGCTGGAAGTCGAGATGCCAGATGGCGACGGCAAGATGCTGATCAAGCAAGTACGCGAGTCCCCCACGCTCAAAAACATGGTGGTTTGCTGCGTGACGCGCCGTGCCGGCATCAAAGACAAGATCGCCGGTTTCCAGTCGGGAGCAGATGATTATGTGGTGAAGCCGGTCAATTTGAAGACGTTCATGTGGCGCGTGGTGTTGCTCTCGCGCATCCGCCAGCTTTCATAAACTCTTCACTCCGCTTCATGATGCATCAGGAGCCAGTGGGAGGCCGATCGTTTCTGCCTCCCACCAACCCTGCTGATATTAGCGCAAGACTGCTCGATCAGGTTTCGCTATCCCCCGCTCTATTTCAGAAATAGGCCGAGCAGCAGCAAGACGACGATTAAGGCTCCAACACTCCCCACAAACCAGAGTGCCAGCTTGATCGCTTCCACTCGCTTGAAGCGGCGCATATCAGCACGGGCAGCCTCATTATCGATCACCAAGTCATTCTCAGCGCGCTGTAACCGATCCGCGACACGCTCGCGCGCCCGTCGATGTACCTGGCGCATCTCATTACCACTAGAAAACATACACTGCCCCCCAGTCACACTGTCATTCATGGCAACAATGCCGACCAGCACAGTCTTTGTGCTGATCGACGAAGAATAGAGGTCGCTAGTGCGGGCCGGGCGTGTTGCCGGTGGTGCCGGTCAAACCTGCAATGCCGGGAACGGGGCCTTTTTCGCGGGGAACGCGCTCTAACTCCACGCGTAGCGTGGCAACAGCGTCGGGAGTGGCGCTGGCCAGCCAGAGGCCGTCGCCCAGGCGCGCTGCTGTGCGCACGTCTTCCGGTGCGGGGGTGTCGGCCAGCGTCACCAGCACCGGAAAGCGCAGGCTCTCGCCCAGCAGGCGCAGGCGCGCGAAATCTTGCACGGTCAGCCCGGCCAGTTCTTTCGGCTTCAATGCCAGATCCAACACCACCACGTCCACATCTAATACGTTGAGGGCGCGAAAACCGATCAGCAACGGATCGTCGGAGGGCGGCGCAATGAACAGCGCTCGCTCAAACTGCTCGACCTGCGCGCCCAGGGTGCGCATGGAGGCTGTGGCATCCAGCAGCACGAAATCCGCGCCTTTCTCGTGCAGGGCTTTCACATCAGCTTCGCTCAGGGCCTTTGCTCCGCGCGCATCAATGCCCCACGATGCTTCTGAGCCTTTCGCCGCGCTCAGGTCCGCACCCTGCGGCAGAATGACGACATCCGCCCCAGCCTTGATCAGCGTGGCGGCTTCGCTGGCGTCACCTGCGCTGACGATAATGGCGGCGGCTTTGGGCTTGGGCGCGTTCGCCGCATGACCGGTGAAGCCAATGGCTCCGCCCCGTGCCACGCCGGCGCGATGCAATATCTCGGTGAGTTTGCTCATGAGGTGATCCTCTCGTTGATGATCTGCTGTCTCTATCATAGCGCGTGGGGGACCATGTTGGCACGCGTGCAAGAGGCACGATGCAGATGTTATAAGATATCGAATTTGAAGGGAGCCGCATCATGATTGAGATGGCTTGTAGACTCGCTGGATTTCATCGACCGGATAGGGGGTCGTGTTGTGTGACGACGTAGCACTCATATTGTAACAAAAGCTGCGCAGACCAAGAATGCATTGCGAAATATGCCATAACATGATAAACTTCAGCCCAACAATTCATGCCAGTTTGGCTGGCAGATTGCCCTTATCTTGATCCTGTTAGGAGTTCGACCACCATGCAGACGGCACCTCCAACCACGAAACCAAAGTGGCAGGCGCTCTTTACCAATGTACGGACCATTATTGGTGTGTCCGCATCCCTGGTAACTATCACCGGATTCCTCATTACCTACGTGGTTAGCAAACATAACAATAATGCAGCTACGTTCAACCCAGGAACGTCGTGTAAAAACTCGACAGGCAAGATCATCGTACCCACCAGCGGTGCTGGATTGGTTTTTGGCAACCAATATACCTTCACCGCTTCAACCAAAGATCCCAGCGGGAATCCCATTCCTGATGCGAATCTGCAATGGTATACGGGGTTTCCCTCCTCTATTCTCATGGGAACAGGGGCAAGCATCAATTTCACCTTTGATAACAGGGTCATTGATACTTCCGCATTTCCCAAACAGAAGGTGATCGATGGCGATGTGCGGCTGTTTTGCGCCGATCCAACCGTATCGTTTTATGATTCACAGTCGAATAAGCTGCTCGACGACCTGAAAATCCATGTCATCGTCAGCCAAACGTAGCCAGAATTACTG
>JAJPKG010000319.1 GCA_021323815.1 Pseudomonadota bacterium | reverse complement strand
TCCGGCGTGGGCTATCTGTTTGCCGCGCAGCCGGAATAGATTGACACAGACGCAGTGGCACCGCCGGGGAAGAGCATTCCCCGGCGAAAAAGACGCCCTGCGGGCTACGAGCCGGCGGATATGGTCAAACGACATGAACCGCCGGCATCCTATGGCAGCACTGCCGTCGCTTCGATCTCGACCCTGGCGCGCGGTTCCAGCAGCCCCGCCACCTGCACGACGCTCATGGCAGGGTAATGCCTGCCCATGACCCCCTGATAGGCTTGCCCCAGCGCCTTGCCGCTGGCCAGATATTCGTCTTTGTCCACCACGTACCAGGTCAGCCGGGCAATATGCTCGGCGCGGCCACCACACTGTGCCAGGATGGTGACGATATTCTGCAACGCCTGCCGCGCCTGCGCGACAAAGTCATCGCTGACGATCTGCTGTTCTGCATCCCAACCGATCTGCCCGCTGATGAAGACAAGCCGCCCGCTGGCAACGATGCCGTTGGCATAGCCTCGCGGCTTCGCCCACCCCGGCGGTTGCAGTCGTTCCATACACTGCCTGCCTTTCAGATTTTAACCGCCGGCGGCCTGTCGCAGCCTGAAGCGTTGCAGCTTGCCGGTGTCGGCGCGGGGCAACTTCTCGCAAAACTCAACGGCGCGGGGATATTTATAGGGCGCGATAGTCTGCTTGACGAAATCTTGCAGTTCTTGGGCCAGCGCGTCGCTGCCTTCGTAGCCGGGCTTGAGCACGACGAAGGCTTTGACGATCTGCCCGCGTTCGGGGTCCGGCACGCCGACCACCGCGCATTCCGCGACGGCGGGATGTTCCAGCAGGACGTTTTCCACCTCCGGCCCGGCGATGTTATAGCCCGCCGAGAGGATGATGTCGTCGGTGCGCGCCTGGAAGTGGAAATAGCCGTCTTCATCCATCAGATAGGCGTCGCCGGTCAGGTTCCAGCCCTTCTGCACATAGGTTTTCTGGCGCTCGTCGGCGAGATAGCGGCAGCCGGTGGGGCCGCGCACGGCTAGGCGGCCCACCTGACCCGGCGGCAGCGGATTGCCGTCGTCATCCACGATGCGCGCTTCATAGCCGGGAACGGGCTTGCCCGTCGCGCCGGGGCGGATGTCTTTGCCGGCGGCGGAGATGAAGATATGCAGCATCTCGGTTGAGCCAATGCCGTCGATGATGTCGATGCCCGTCGCCTCGCGCCACATCGTTCGCGTCGAAGTCGGCAGCGGCTCGCCGGCGGAGACACAGGCGCGCATCGTTGCCAGATCAAACGCATGCGCCAGGGGAGCCATCTGGCAGTAAAACAAGGGTGAGGTCCAGGTGACGGTGGCACGGTGACTGGCGATGGCGGCCAGCATATCCGCCGGGGTGTATTTCTCGCGCAGCACCGTCGCCGCGCCCACGCGCATCGGAAACAGCAACAATCCGCCCAGGCCGAAGGTGAAGGCCAGCGGCGGCGTGCCGATGCAGATGTCATCCGGCCTGATGCCGAGGATCGCTTTGGGAAAGCAATCGCAGATGGCCAGGATGTCGCGGTGATTGTGCATCGTGCCTTTGGGCTTGCCCGTCGAGCCGGAGGTGAAGGCGATCAGGGCGATATCCTCAGCGGCGGTATCCACCGGGGCGAATTCCGTCGATTTCTGCGCCATCGCCGCTTCCAGCCCATCCGGGCCGGCATCGTGGTAAAAGCGGATCTGTTGCAAGACGGGGCAGGCTTCCTGCGCAGCAACGAGATCGTCTTTGAACCGCGCGTCGCACAGGGCGGCGGAGATCTGCGCTTTGTCAATGATCTCCGAGAGTTCGTGCTTGCGCAGCAGGGGCATGGTGGCGACGGCGATGAGGCCCGCTTTGATGACGGCGAACCACGCCACCGCCAGAAACGGCTGATTGGGGCCGCGCAGCAACACGCGATTGCCCGGCACCAACCCCATATCTTCAGTGAGGACGCGCGCCAGTTGGTTCACCTGCGCCTGCATCTGGACATAGGTGAGCATGCCGTCCGCGCCATAGATCACCGGGCGGTCGCCCATTCCCCGCGCCACGTTGTCATCCAGCAACACGGCGGCGCTGTTGATGCGGTCGGGATATTGCACTTCGGGGATGGTGAAGATGAAATCGGGCCATTGGTCGCGCGGGGGCAGGTGATCCTGGGCAAAGGTGTCGTTGTGCGCTGAAACGTTCATCGGGCGTCCTCCTGTACAATCAATCGCGTGCCATATGACCGGCTGCGCCGGGGGATAGCATCCCCCCTCTCCATCAATCGTGTGCCATATGACCGGCGCGCTGCGCCGGGGGATAGCATCCCCCCTCTCCATCAATCGCGTGCCATATGACCGGCTGCGCCGGGGGATAGCATCCCCCGGCTCGAAAAACAAAGCCCTCCGGGCTGTGTCCAGCGTACATGCTAAAACCTCATAAACCGCGCCTAAAGAGCCTATTGACCACGAGGGCCGACCACGCCTGACGAGGCCTCAGTTTGCGTAGGCGAATCTGCTGGCGGAACGCCCTTAGGCGCGACTGGAGTCGCCGGCTTTCAGGATAGATCGAGCGATGATGAGTTGCTGCACCTCAGTCGCGCCCTCATAGATGCGCAGGGCGCGGATCTCGCGATAGAGCCGTTCAGCGACGTGACCACGCGTGACGCCCCACGCCCCGAAAAGCTGCACGGCGCTGTCGATGATGCACTGGGCGGATTCGGTGGCCTGCATCTTGGCCATTGCCACTTCGCGGGTGGTGTTCGCATGCGCCACGTCGCGCAGCCACGCCGCTTGGTAAGTCAACAGCGCGGCGGCTTCCAGATCGGTCGCCATCTGCGCCAGTTTGGCTTGCGTGATCTGCATATCGGCCAGCGTTTGACCGAACATTCTGCGTGCTTGCGCGTGGCGCACGGCTTCATCCAGCGCGCGGCGGGCGAAACCCAGCGCCGCCGCCGCCACCGAGGCGCGAAAGATATCCAGCG
>JAJPKG010000043.1 GCA_021323815.1 Pseudomonadota bacterium | reverse complement strand
TGATCATCCTCTTGCCTGGTCTGTATATTATCCACGTGGTTGCCTTCACCGCCATGTTCGCGCTGCTCTTCATCGGCGCGCCAAACTTCCTGCTGCAAGCCAACGGCGCGGCGTCACCGACGAAGATCGCCTGCTGGACGGCGCTGCTGCTCTTTTTCGGCGCGATGACCGCGACGGCTGTTGGCGATACCGGCAATCTGTGGTCGTGGGCACCCTGGCTCAGCCAGTTTTCCGCCGGCTCGCACGCGCCCCATCACGTTGTGCCGCCCCACCCCTGAGCGATGCCGTCATCTTCGCGGCATGTTGCGCGGATGGGATGGAATGGATTGGCTGGCATCGAACATGATGGCGCGTCATCAGATGATGCTTGTGTCACCTGAACCATATCCTATTTCCACCGGAGGATTCACCCCATGCCACGGGATCTGCCCCTCGGCAACGGCTCGTTGCTGGTCAATTACGACAGCGCCTATAACCTGCGCGACATCTACTATCCTCATGTCGGGCAAGATAATCATACCGACGGGCACGTGAACCACGTGGGCGTGTGGACTGCCGGACGTTTCGCCTGGCTGGATGATGCCGGCTGGGAACGCTCCCTGCGATATGAGCCGGAAACTCTGGTGACGGACGTGACATTGCATCACGCCGATCTCCAGATCACCCTGCACTTCAGCGACGCGGTGGATTTCGACCGTAACCTATACGTGCGGCATGTCACAGTGACGAATCAGAGCAGCGATGCGCGCGAGGTGCGCCTGTTTTTCCATTATGACTGGCACATCGAAGAAGTGGAAGGCGCGAACACCGTCTATTATGCTCCCAAGCTTGGCGCGCTGATCGCGTATAAAGACGACCATTATTTCATTGCCGGCGGGCGCGTGGGCGACAAAGACGGCATCGACGGCTATGCCACCGGCTATAAAGAATTTAACGGAATGCAGGGAACGTGGCGCGACGCCGAAGACGGCGTGCTGGGGGGCAATCCCATCGCGCAGGGATCGGTGGATGGGACGCTGAGCCTGCATCTGGGCACGCTCAACGCTGGCGCGACGGGCGATGCGTATCACTGGCTGGGGGTGGGGCATCGCTTCCGCGAGGTGCGCAACCTGCATCGCATGGTGGAAGCGCGCGGCCCCGAAAGCTTCATCGTGCGCACGCGCAATTATTGGAAGCTGTGGGTCAACAAAGGCAACGAGCCGATGGGCGACCTGCCCCAGCCGATCATCGATCTCTATAAGCGCTCGCTGTTGATCGTGGCGACGCAGATGGATAGCGACGGGGCGATTATTGCGGCGACGGATGGCGACGTGTGGGCCTTTTCCCGCGACAGCTATGCCTATATGTGGCCACGCGACGGCTCCATCGTGGCCAACGCGCTCAGCCACAGCGGCTATGGCGAGCCGACGCGCGGATTCTTCAACTTCTGTGCCAACGTCATCACCGAAGACGGCTATCTGCTGCACAAATATACCCCCGCCGGCGCGCTCGGCTCAAGCTGGCAACCCTGGGTGGACGCGCATGGGCACCCACAGTTGCCCATTCAGGAAGACGAGACGGCGCTGGCAGTGTATAGCCTGTGGCAACATTATGCCATTTTCCGCGATGTCGAGTTTATCAAGCCGCTGTACGCCTCTTTGATCAAAGCGGCGGCGAATTTCATGGTGCAGTTCCGCGAACCCAACACGAAACTCATCGCACCATCCTATGATCTCTGGGAAGAACGCTACGGCATCCACGCCTATACCCTCGGCTGCGTCTATGCCGGACTGCGGGCAGCGGCGAACTTTGCCGACAGCTTTGGCGAAACGGATATCGCCCAGACCTATCGCGCGGCGGCGGACGAGATCCGCGAGGCGACGCGCAAGCACCTATGGAACGACGACACCCAGCATTTCTCGCGCCGGCTGATGGTGAGCGAAACGGGAGAGCTGACCCACGATGACACGCTGGATATGGCGATCTGCGCCCTCTTCATCTCCGGCATGTTCGAGCCGGACGATCCGCAGATGGCGCAGACGATGACGGCGCTGCTGGAACGGCTGCACGTGAAGACCGACGTGGGCGGCTATGCGCGCTATGAGAATGATTATTATCATCAAGTCAGCCACGACATCGCCAACGTGGCGGGCAATCCGTGGTTCATCTGCTCGTGCTGGGCGGCGCAATATGCCATCGCCCGCGCCAAAAACGACGCCGAGTTGCATGCCGCGCTGCCGCAATTGCAATGGGTGGTGGACCACGCCCTGCCCAGCGGCGTGCTGGCCGAACAGGTTGATCCCTACACCGGCGCGCCGCTCAGCGCCTCACCGCTCACCTGGAGCCACGCGGAATTTATCATGACAGTGCGCTGGTATGCCGGCAAGCACCAACGCCTGATGACGCGCGATCATCCCGCGCACCCCGCGACGCTATCGCCCATCGGCGCGCTGCCCGGCGAGCCGCAACATGCCGAGTGAGGGAGATCGCCTGGGAGCCTGAAATCTTCCTCTAGAAACTCGCCTTTTTCGCAGCCCTATCCCTTGTTGCCGCCCTGTGTGATGTGATACGGTGCCAGTACAAGGCGACCCTGAGGACTCTCGGATAGGCTTACGCATGAGCGAGCATGCGACGTGTTGCATCACCAGGAAGGGCCACACGACATGAGTGATATGGATCTCCCCAATCTTGCCATCCATGATGAACCGCGTTATACGAACCGGCTTATTCACGAGACCAGCCCCTACCTGTTGCAGCACGCGCACAACCCGGTGGATTGGTATCCCTGGGGAGACGAAGCATTTGAGCGTGCGAAGGCGGAAGACAAACCGATCTTGCTGAGCGTCGGTTATTCAGCGTGCCATTGGTGCCACGTCATGGCGCATGAGAGTTTCGAGAGCGAGCGCATCGCCACCATCATGAACCTGCATTATGTGTGCATCAAGGTGGACCGCGAAGAGCGCCCCGACGTGGATGCGCTGTATATGGACGCGGTGCAGGCCCTGACGAATGGGCATGGCGGCTGGCCGATGACGGTGTGGCTGACGCCCGAAGGATTGCCCTTTTTCGCCGGCACCTACTTCCCGCCGGAAGAGCTCCCCGGCTATAGCATGCCGTCTTTCCCCACGCTGCTGCTGCGGCTGGCGCAATTCTATAAGACGCGCCGCGACGATGTGGAAGCGCAAGCCGAGGAATTTCGCAACTTCTACGCGAAACGCGGCGCGCTGGATCTGCCCGGCTTGCTCAGTCTGCCGATCGCCGCCAGCGAGGTCGATCTGTCGGTGCTGACGACAGCGGAGCGCAACCTGGGCAAGAGCTTCGACATGACGCAGGGCGGTTTTGGCGGCGCGCCGAAATTCCCGCCCGCGATGGAACTGGAATTTTTGCTGCGCATGCACCTGCGCGCATCCGCTGTCCCCGTGCGGCTGGAGCGCATCCAGCTTGCGGGGGCGAAAGCCGGCGCGCCGGAACTGACGCCGCTGGCGATGGTGACGCGCACGCTGGATAAGATGGCGGCGGGCGGCATATATGATCACCTGGGCGGCGGCTTCCACCGCTATGCGACGGATGATCGCTGGCTGGTGCCGCACTTCGAGAAGATGCTGTATGACAATGCGCTGCTCTCTCGCATCTATCTGCACGCGCATCAGGTAACCGGCAGCCGGCGCTATGCCCGCATCTGCCGCGAGACGCTGGATTACGTGCGGCGCGAGATGACCAGCCCTGAGGGTGGCTTTTACGCCAGCCAGGATGCCGACAGCGAGGGGCAAGAGGGCAAGTTTTACGTCTGGCGGCCCGACGAGATCCGCGCCGTGCTGGACGCCGATGATGCCGATCTTTTCATGGCGGTCTATGGCGTGACGCCGCAAGGCAATTTCGAGCACAGCGGCGCGAGCGTGCTGCATCTTGAAAAGCCTATTGCAGAGGTCGCGGAGGCACGCGGGCTGGCGCAGGAAGACGCCGAAAACCGGCTGGCCGACGCGCGCATGGCGCTGTTTACCGCCAGATCGCGCCGCGTGTGGCCCGGCACAGATGACAAGATCATCACCGCCTGGAACGGGCTGATGCTGCGCGCGTTCGCCGAAGCCGCCGCCGTCTTTTCATCCCAGACCTATGCCGAAGTGGCCAGCAACAACGCGACATTCTTGCTGAACACCATGCGTGGCAAAGATGGCCGCCTGCTGCGCACCTATCGTGCCGGCAAAGCGCACATCCCAGCATTCCTGGAAGATTATGCGTGCCTCACAGCGGGCCTGCTGGCGACCTATGAGGCGACCTTCGACGCGCGCTGGTTCGTCGCCGCCCGCGAGCTGGTTGATCAGATGATCGCGCTGTTCGCAGACGAAGCCGATGGCGGATTTTACGATACCGCCGGCGATCACGAGCAATTGGTGAGCCGCCCGCGCGAGCTGAACGACAATGCCACGCCGTGCGGCAACAGCGTGGCGGCGGAAGTGCTGCTGTGGTTGGCCGCGCTGACCGGCGAGATGAGCTATCGCGCGCGCGCCGAAAAGCTGCTGCTGACCCTCGCCCCCGCGATGGCCCAGCACCCACGCGGCTTCGGCAATTTTCTCTGCGCGCTGGACCGCTGGCTTGCACCCTCACAAGAGGTTGCCATCATCGGCGATCTGGAAGAGCCGGAAACCGCTGACCTCATCAGCACGGTGCGCGCCCGCTATCGGCCCAACACGGTGCTGGCCTGCGCGCCCCCCGACGATCTGCTGGCGAACGAGGCCATCGCGCTGCTCAGCGGGCGTCCCTCGCTGGACGGTCTTTCCACCGCGTATGTCTGCTCGAATTTCACCTGCAAGCTGCCGGTGACAGACCCCGAAGAGCTTGCCGAGCAACTGGGGGACCGCTGACCGCACATCCCCGAACGGGGGTGACATTTGACGCGGGGCGCGGTTGCATGGTACTCTTGCAGTGAATGTGATGAGTTGAGAGGGGATGTAGTGAGATGCCTGTGCAGCAGCGCGCCACGTGGCGCTGGCCCATCGCGGCCATCTTTCTGACGTTGGTGGGAATGCTGGTTTCGGCGTGCAGCGCGCCGGGACTGGGGGATGCCTCGCAAGCGGCGTCGCTCAACGGCCAGCGGATTTCGATGGCGCAATATGTCGCCGAGACGCGGTTGATCGACGCGGTGGATCGCGTGAACGATCCCACCATACCCACCTGGCAAAATCCCCAGGGGCGGCAATCGCTGGCGCAGGCG